>NZ_JACJUZ010000092.1:0-17036 GCF_014299995.1 Sphaerospermopsis sp. LEGE 00249
CAGGGGAAGCCGGGCAAGCTAATAACCCAGTCACCAGTCACCAGTCCCCAGTCCCCAGTCACCAGTCCCCAGTCACCAGTCACCAGTCCCCAGTCCCCAGTCCCCAGTCACTAATATGGCTTGAGAATAGTAACTGCGTAATTTTGCGGTGAAAGATAATTTTGTGCTAATTTTTGCAGTTCTTGAGTATCAAAGGACTGAATTTGCTGTGGGTAGGTAACGGCTAGTTCAGCTTGGGCTATTGTATTATAGTAACCATAAAGAGATGTTAACTGATTTGGTGTTTCCGTTGCAAAAGCATAATCATTACAGAGTGATATTTGCGTGCGCTTCAGTTCTTGCTCGCTAATACCTGTTGTTTGCAAATGGTGTAAATGCTCCTGAATTAAATTCTCTACTCTATCCAGATATTCTGGTTCTAACCAAGCGGTAATTGTCAATAAACTTGACTCTTGTTGTACGGAAAAATTACTGCAAATTGCTTGTACCAGTTGTTTGTCTTCTCGTAAGTCATGCACTAACCGGGAAGTTCTTCCTTGTGCTAATAATACTGATAGCAAATCTAAACCATTTGCATCTTTGAGTTGTTCTACTCCTGGTGCTACCCAAGCCATTATTAACCGCGCTTGCTCTAGGCGTGGTAATATTAATTCCTGTTTTTGAATGCCTGTAATTATTGGTGGTGCTATTTTCTCAGATACAGGAAAATTTGCGTCATCACTAAATTCTGTAAATGTTCTATTGACAATTTCCCAAGCTCTTTCCTGTTCCACTCCCCCTACAACTACTACTGTCATGTTTTCTGGTTGGTAGTGGGAACGATGAAAACACCGCATCGCTTCTGGTGAATGGTGCATTAAATCATGCTCAGTACCTAATATAGAACGTCCATAAGGGTGGTTTTGATAGACGTTTTTCAGCAGTGCTTCAAATCCTATGGCATCAGGATCATCTGCACAAGCACGAATTTCTTCTAATACTACATCTCGTTCCCGAATAAATTCATCTGCGGAAATTGCTGCATTTAGCAATAGTTCGCCTAAGTGGGGTAAGGTGTCTGCTAGGTAAGGGGTAGCTGTAGCTAGGTAGTAATGTGCATAATCATGGCTCGTTGCTGCATTACTTACACCACCCATTTTTTCAATGTTATAATCAAATTCCCCTGGTGCTAAGGTGGCTGTACCTTTAAATATCATGTGTTCCAAAAAGTGCGCCATGCCAAACCACGGTTCTGGTTCTAAGTTTGCTCCCGCACGCACCCAAACATCTGCCACTACTACAGGGGTAGCGGGTATCTCCTGATGAATAAATGTCAAACCGTTGTCTAGGCGCAAAACCGAGGCTGGAAACACTGTGTTAGGTATTTTGTTGGGTATGTAGTTTGTCAATTTTTTGTAGGTTCAATCACCATTTGACCTATTTTGACCATCTTAACTCAAAATTTTATTTGTTTTTGTATCAAGGTATACAGATTTTTTGCGATCAGCTAAGTTGCAGACGTTGATTAAGCTGTTGTGCATTTAATTTGTATAAGTGCAACAGTCATCTTGCCTGTTAAACAAGAGTTCAGAATATTAGGATTATACAATTTAGCTGTGTAACAGCTTAGTGATTGGTGATTGGTGATTGGTGATTGGTGATTGGTGATTGGTGATTGGTGATTGGTGATTGGGAACGGGAGTTATTAATTTTGACTTTTGACTTTTGACTTTTGACTTTTGACTTTTGACTTGATACCTCCCCATTTCCCCCGACGTTCTTTAATTTAAATCGCGGTTTTTCATGCGTTCAAGACTACCTGTAGGGATAGCAGCAATTAATTTTTGTGTATATTCTTCTTGTGGTTGACGATAAATACTTTCTGCTGTACCTGATTCAACTATTTTACCTTGATTCATGACTAAAATGCGATCGCTCATAAATTTGACCACACTTAAATCATGGGAAATAAAAATATAAGTCAATTGAAATTCTTGTTGCAGTTCTTTTAATAAGTTCAAAACTTGCGCTTGTACGGAAACATCCAAAGCAGAAACTGACTCATCGCAAATAATAAACTTGGGATTTAAAGCTAAAGACCGAGCAATACAAATGCGTTGACGTTGACCACCAGAAAATTGATGGGGGTAGCGTTTCATATCATCAGCACTTAATCCCACTCTTTCTAAAAGTTCTACTGCTCTTGCTTTTCTCTGTTGTTTGCTTTCTCCCACAGAATGAATTAATAAAGGTTCCATAATCGCTTCCCCAATTTTCATTCTTGGGTCAAGAGAACTAAAGGGATTTTGAAACACTATTTGCATTTTACGTCTTAATTTCTGTAGCCTTTCTCCTTGGAGATAAGTGATATTTTGCCCATCAAAAATAATTTTACCAGCCATTGGTTGAATCAATCTTAATAAGGTTCTACCTAAAGTAGTTTTACCACAACCCGATTCTCCTACCAATCCCAAAGTTTCTCCTGGATAAACTGCAAAGGAAACGCCATTTACCGCTAAATGATAACGTTTTGTGCCTCCAAAAACTCCCCGAATCGGAAACCCAACTTTCAGATTATCAATTTGTAAAAGTGGTTTTTGGGTGATGAGATTTTCTAATCTTGTGTTAATTTCTTCTTTAGTAACTTCTGGTGGTTGTGCTGGCTCTTGGGCTTGAATTATAACTTGACCGTTGGCATTTTCTTCAACAATCATGTAATCAGAAACAGTCAACAATTTTTGAGGACGACGGTTAAGAGTCGGACGACAAGCGACTAAACCTTTAGTATATGGATGTTGAGGATAAGTAAATATTTGTGAGGCTGAACCATATTCAACAATTTTACCTTTATACATTACCGCAACTTGATCAGCAATTTCGGAAACTAAGCCTAAATCATGACTAATAAAAATCATCCCCATGTCGCGGCTTTGTTGTAATTCTCGCATCAAATCAATAATTGTTGCTTGTACAGTTACATCTAAAGCTGTAGTCGGTTCATCAGCAATTAACAGTGATGGATTACAAGAAATTGCCATTGCAATCATTACCCTTTGTAACTGACCTCCAGAAAGTTCATGAGGGAAACGTTCTAACATTGCTGCTTTATGTTCCTTCACTAATTGCGCTAACTGAAAATCACTGGGTAGAGGTGTTTTTGGGTGAGTTAAATGCCAATTATCGAGATATTGCTGTTGTATTTTCTCATCACTAGGTAAAAGTTTAACTTCTTGTAAACCTGCGATCGCAATTCTTTTGGCTTCAGTTATACTAACTTTCTGATGTCGCATAATTGCTTCTGTTAGCTGAAAACCAATGTTATAAACCGGGTTCAAAGAACTCATAGGTTCTTGGAAAATCATCGCCATATCTCCACCCCGGTAAAGCTGCATTTCTTCAGCAGATAAAGCTAATAAATCCAGAGGTTTAGCATTTTCTTGGGGACGAAACAAAATCTCTCCCCCACTCACCTTACCGGGATATTGCAACAAACCCATAATTGCCAGTGCTGTCACCGATTTACCACTTCCAGACTCTCCCACTATTCCTAGAGTCTCACCACGACGTAAATGAAAGCTGATATCATCCACAGCTTTAACCTGACTACCATCACCGGAAAATTCAACTTGTAGATTGCGAACCTCTAGAAAAGTCTCTCTCATAAGTCTGGGTTAGTAATTAATGAGGGAATAGGGAAAAGGGAACAGAGTATAAAAAACTATTTTATATCAAGTCCGTTAAAATAGTGATCATATCTGTGAGGTTTGGTAATGGGTAATGGGTAATGGGTAATGGGTAATGGGTAATGGGTAATGGGTAATGGGTAATATTATTCCCAATCACCAATCACCAATCACCAATCACCAATCACCAATCACCAATCACCAATCACCTATAACTTAGGTAAAATTTCAGGAATCAAATTACCAGGAACTTTAGATAAAGCCAAATTTTGACCTTGGATACCTAACTCATTATGAAAAGTGCGAATTATTTTGACTATATGGTTGAAAGTTGTGTGATAACCTTCTGTGTTTTTTACCAATCTACCCAAAGCTTGTACATGATGTTCTAAGGATGCTTCTAAATGCTGAGAAATAATTTTTTTATCACCCTTGAAAGATGGATCTGTAACTAATTGATAATGGGCTAAAGCCAAGTTATTCTGTGTTGCCAAAACATCAAAACTGAAATTCATTTGATTTAGAGAATTAGCCAGTGTGAGAGTTTCTTCATAAGTCTTGATGCACAATTGTAGGAAATTTTGGCGAATGTCCTTAGTTACTTGTGGTAAATTTGCTATATGCCAATAAGCAGTAGCCAGATTATTCTTGGTAGCAGCACAAGCAGCAGGAATATTATTTGGTGTCCGATATTTCAAAGCTTCCCGGTAAAAATCAACTGCTAATTGTAAATTTTCCAATGGTGTTTCATATTGAGATAAATTCCAATAAGCAGTACCGATATTATTTTGAATCATACCATATTTAATTGGTTCATCTTCAGGTTGATAGTGAGCAAGTGCGAAATTATAAGCTGCGATCGCTTTTTTGAGATGTTCCACAGGATCACTATATTGTCCTAAATGCCAGTATGCAGTCCCCAAGTTATTTTGGCAAGCAGCATATTTTAAAGGATCAATTTCTTCGGTGCGGTAGCGCAGTGCTTCATTGTAAGCTTTAACTGCTTCCTGCCAATTTTCCACCGGGTTAGAAAACCTTGTTAAATCACCATAAGCTGTGGCTAAATTATTTTGTACACGGGCATAAATTTCCGGTTGACTATCAGGTGTAATCAGTTTGATGGCTAACTGATAAAATTCTATTCCCTGCTGGATATAAGTTTTTGCTTCTTCACTACTTCCTGGTGTGCGGTGCAACATCCAATATAGTGTTCCCAAATCATTTAAAGTATCTGGAAGTTGGGGTGAAGTATCATCATAGCTAACAGCTTCCTGATAGGCAATAATAGCTACCATCAAGTTTTCTAAACTTGACTGTCCCTGTTCAATACGTAACCGATACAACGTTCCTAATTTGTGATAAGCTACTGCGAGTTCTTCCCCAGAAGCTTGCTGAATTTTTAATTTTTCAATTTCCCAAAGTAGTTGTTTTGGTTGTAAGTTTTCCTCTGCATCTTCAGCAATATTCAGATTTAGTGATTCTTTGAATAGCGACATCAATTCATCACTAATATGCAAGAAAGATGAAAGCTCAGGTATAATATCTTCCTTGGTAGATGTTGTCGATGATGGCTGTGATTCATATTCTAGACTTACAGAAGTATCTTCAAAAAAATCATCATCTTCAGTAAAATTAAATTCTTCAATAGCCTTGTTAATCTCCTCTTGTGAGGTGATTGATTTATCAACAACTGATTTTTCTAGATTGCCTAAATCAACACTTCGCAAACTAGAGAAATTTTCTGGATAACTGCGATTTTCTAACGTTGGTGTTGGTTCTCCAGTAAATATAAATACACCAGTTCGACATTGCCAAAATTTCGGTGCTGATTGCTGAATAGCATACAACCAAGGACGAGGAACCCAAAACAATAAACTAGATTCTAAAAATGAACTGGTTTCTTGGTTAGCAAAATACTGTTCACTTAATCGAAGATAGTGCAGAAACAAACGCTGTACCGCTACTGATTGTTTCGTCAGCAGTTCCACACCTACAATCTGAAATGCTGGTATTGGTAAAGGACGACCAGGACTGTCTTTTGATTCCCCAACCACAGGAGGAGGATAATTAGCTAACCATTGATTTATCTGCGCTATGGGATTGGGATCATTTAAATTAAGTCGCAATGTGACTAATCGTGGATAAGCTGGAGTGCTAATTCCCTCTGTCTCTACTGGGTGATATAACACTTGCCCCACTGGATAAGCCAAGGTAGAATGCAACCGAGTAGCTACTTGATTTCTCAAGTGTAAGTCATCACATACGGCAAAAAATATTTGTCGTCGCAAACCTATACTCAGAGCAAATTTTAGGCGTTGATATACTTGCCGATTCAAGGTAAAAATATCTGTAGTTAAAGTTTCATTCACGCTCATAGTGGCTACAACAGCCTAGATACAATATACATAACTGATTGAAAAATCTCCTTAATTCTGATTTCAGGTAAATGTATTTTGTTCAGGATGAATCAAGTTTTCCAGGTTTAATCACAATAAACGTATATATTTATACTTTAATTCTCTTTGATCTTAGCAAAAAATAAAAAAAATCAGGTTCATCCTGAGATGGAAACCTGAAAATCTGAAAATATTAAATTTTATTAAATTATTTTGCTTTTGTTTTTAGTTGACATTGGACACGGTAAAGGCGACAAAAATTAAACTACCTACCAAAAGAGCAGCAGCAATTCCTAAAATAATATAATTGCGCTTTTGTCCATCCGTAGGTGGTTCTGCTTGATAAACCTTGGGTTCTTGGGCAAAATTATTGAGAAGACCGCCTTCTTCGTTGGTATAGGGCATGAAGTTTTTCCTTGTTATCTTCTTTTATTTAATGTGCATTCATTATATAGCAACTAGATTTGATTTGTAATAACTGTAAAATAGGAAATAGAGATATACCCAACTTATGAAAAAAGCTGAAGATATAGATATTAAGCTTTTTAAAGTTCAGTTACTTCTCCAGAGCCAAAAGTTGATACAAAGTTTTACAAATTGCTATAAAAATTAACACAACTATCCCTAAATCTGGATAATTGATCAGCAGCTATTGTGACTCACATTCCCGTTTCGTAATAAAATGCCGATAACGAAACATCGCTTCTAACTGCAATTGAATTAACCAACCACTGACAAATTCCACTCCATCACCACCAGGCATAGAATAAGAAATATTATCAGTTAATTTAGTCTTTCCATCTTCTGCTGTAAACTCATGACGATGCACCCAAGACTCAAAAGGTCCCGATATTTGTACATCAGTAAACAACCGATATTGTTCAAAATCTGTATGACGCGCTAACCAAGTTAAAGGTAAAAGTCCAATAAATAATTTAAACTCAGTTATTGCACCCTCATCAAGTCCCCCTTCTCGACGCAATACCTGTACAGGTTGCCAAGGTGGGGTAAGTAGCTGTAAAATATCTTGTCTTTCATGGAATTTCCAAACTACTTCGACAGGTGCGTTAATAATAGAAGAATGAGTAAAGTACAGCATGAAACGAAAAACCTTCACTTTAACCTTTAATTAGGGTTTGCTGAATAAACCTAAAACCTTGATATATCAAAGGTTAGAGGCTGATAAACACAGAAATTAGTGCAAGGGTTTTGAAGGGTATACCGGAAAAAGTGTGCATTTTTTGGGATTTCAAGAGATGGCAAAGAAATTTTCAAATCTCCTCCTGACTCCTGACTCCTGACTCCTGACTCCTATGCCCTCACGGAAAGACTTTCTCAGCAAACCCTAATTAACCTTCATATTCGGTGTCTATTTCAATATCCAGTGTATCTTCATCAATTCTGATATACAAAATATTGGGACGACAACAAACTTGACAATCTTCTACATAATTTTGCTGCATTCCTGCACTAATATCAATAAAAGTTGTGTTTTCTTCACCACAATAAGCACAATAAAATTCTGATGTATTTTGCATTTTTTTCAATGTGTCATTTTCAGTCTTTATTTAACTGGGGAAGCAGAACGAAAATGACTCGTTGCTTCATGTAAATGTTTTATTAGTGTAGACTGTGGTAAAGGTCCTTGCAAGTGATTCCAAGGTAAAATTTTCTCTGTTGACCAATGACTATAAACGTAAAAATCTAAATCGGGAATTTTCCCTTTTAACTCTTTAAAAGCACGTTTATAACTTCCCAAAGAATCACCAAAACCACGAGTTAATTCTAACAGATGGGAAAGTCTGCGATCGCCTCTCGATAACAAAGTTTGTATAATTGACCAATTATAACTTTCGGGACGAAAATCTATACCTTGGGGTTTTAGCTGTTTTTGTAAAAATTGTAACCGCTTTTCAGATTGTTTATTTACCCCAAACCACTGAAAAGGAGTGTGTGACTTAGGTACAAAAGTGCTACACCCTAGAGTTACCCGCAAACCAAAAGCAGCTTTTTTAACAGCTTTCATCATTGCTACCGTAGCATCTAAATCTTCCGATTCTTCCCCCGGAATACCCACCATCCCATATAATTTTAAACTAGATAAACCCCCAGCTTTCGCATTGACAGCAGCTTGGATAATTTCCTCATTATCTAATTTTTTATTAATAATTTGACGTAAATTTTCCGAACCACTTTCTACAGCAATAGTCAAAGAACGAGTATCACGTTTTGCTAAAGTTGCAGCTAACTTTTCTGTAACCGTATTCGTTCTCACCGAAGCAACACTCAACCGCACATCATCATATTTTGGTTGACTAATATAATCTAATAACTCAGAAAATTCAGGATGTTGTGTCACTGAAGCACCCAATAAACCCAGACGGTTAGTAACTTTTAAACCTTGTTCAATAGCAGGAATTAAAGATTTTTCTAAACTCGCAGTTCTAAAGGGTAAAGTTAAATAACTCGCTAAACAAAATCGGCACATTTCAGGACAACTCCGCACCACTTCCACCATAAAAATATTTTCCCAAGCTGCTTTTTCAGTAACAACAGTAGAAGCAGAAAGAGTATTTCCTCGATAAGTTTGCTTTTGAATAACTGCGGGAATATGACTATCAAGAGGATGAATAGATTTGATTTCTCCATCATCACTAGCATATTCAACATCATATAAACTAGGAATATAAATTCCCGGAACTTGCGCTAACCTGTTTAATTTAACTTTCCGTGTTGCGTTTCTAACTTCTTGATAAGCATCAATAAAACTACTTAATAAAATTTCCCCATCACCCAACAAAACCACATCAAAAAAATCGGCAAAAGGTTCAGGGTTAGCAGTCAAAACCGGACCACCACCAAAAACGAGAGGATGATTTTCGGTTCTATTGCTTGCACGCAGAGGAATATTTAAAGATTCCAAAAGATTAAAAATATTCACATAATCTAATTCCCAAGACATAGAAAAACCCAAAATTTCTGGATGTCTAGGAAGTTGTTCTTGAATATCAGTAAATAAACGACTCACCTGTAAATCATCACGCATCGCTAAAGTTGCCCAAACCACCTGATAACCAAGACTGGTTATACCCACAGTGTACTCATTTGGGAAAGCGAAAATTAAAGGAATAGCGTCATTTTTAGGGCTTGCTGGGGTAAATAAAAGCTTTTCCGAGTCAAATACAGATGATGTCACAGGTCTTTATAAAAAGTAATCTATATATAATTATAAACCAAATTAGCAAAAAATAGTAGATTCAGCCGCAATCTGCAAAATTAATATTTCATCTGCGTTTATCTGCGTTCATCGGCGTTAAATCTGCCTGAAATTACATCTTCAAATTACATCTTCAAATTACATCTTCAACGAGTGCAAGGGTTTATCAAAACTAAACCCTTACAGAACAAATACTATCTATATTTAATTTTCAACCAGAGAATAATAAAATTGAAAAATAAAGTTATCCCATTAGCCATAATAATCGGTAAAGCACCCAGAATCATCCCATAAACCAACCACAAAAACAACCCAGTCATAAAAGTAATCAGCATCACAAAAGAAACATCCTTAGCTGATTTTGTTTTCCAGGTTTGGAACATTTGCGGTAAAAACGCAATAGTGGTTAATGTCCCTGCTGCTAATCCCAATGTGTTAATAAAATCCATTTTCTTGAATGGTGAAAATTAAGATATTATCATATAATATAGCAGTTTACGGACGGTCAGGATGCCCATCCCACAAGGGACAAGATAGGATAATTTATTTTTTCTGCTTCTGTTTTTTCAGATATTCTTTAGCCCAAGCAACCCTGCCAACTCATCTGCCAATAATTCACAAATTATAGTCTTGATCATGGGTGGATAATCTTAGAGGATGTTTGATAATTTGTATTATTTATTTAAAGCAAATAATGATTGTGAATATTAGACATCTCCAGAACAGAAATTATGGAACCTATTTATGGGGGCAGGTCGAAGCTTATGGGATATCTAGATGTCTGATTTTTCCGTTAAATTATCGCCCTGTAAGGGCGAAGCATTCGGAAAATATCCTTTGGTGAATACCGATCATTAATCGCTCGAATGCTTCGCTCAGTCCCTCAAGAGGGATTCGCTTCTGATCAAGTTATACTGTAAGGGCGAAGCATTCGGAAAATATCCTTTGGTGAATACCGATCATTAATCGCTCGAATGCTTCGCCCCTACTTCGCCGCTACAACTTATGACAAATTAATACATTCTATTTTGGAGAGGTCTATTGGCATAGCCAATTAGAGTATAACGAGTAATCAATAGTAAAAACAAAACTCTATAAGGTCTAAAAACCTCATAGAGTAGCATTTATAAAAAAGTGGGCAGTACCAGACTCGAACTGATGACATCCTGCTTGTAAGGCAGGCGCTCTACCAACTGAGCTAACCGCCCGTGTTTTCCTGACTTAATTAATATAGCACAGGCTTTTTAAATTTTGCAAGGGGTTGGGAAAAAATTTTTTTTGGGGAATAGGACTTAGGCAAGATTCAACTCAAAACCTGATTCTTGCGTGGGGGTAATTCATGAATTACCCCTACTGATCTTCTCCAGAGACTATCAATGAAGATCAGAAGTCAGGGATCTGGGTATAGGGATCTGGGTATACTGAAGTTTGACTTTTGACTTTTGACTTTTAAAATATGCCTTCTGGACAAACACACGATCGCATTACTATTTGGTCTGTACCTGTGGTAGCAGGTATCACTTTAATTTCTACTCGCAGCAGTAGTGTGACGTTATTAGTTGCTGGTGGGTTTATGTTTGGTGGTTTGATGTTTGGTCCTGACTTGGATATTTATTCTCGTCAGTTTCAACGCTGGGGGTTTTTGCGTTGGATATGGCTACCTTATCAAAAAAGTCTGCGTCATCGGTCTTTTTTATCCCACGGTCCAATTATTGGTACTACTTTGCGGGTGGTGTATCTAACCACATTTTTAGCAGTTGTAGCGATTTTGGTTTTGGTAATTTTCGCTAAATTGGGTAATGTGGCTTTGAATTGGGGGGAAGTTTGGAAAAGTGTGGGAAAGACTATATCAATATATTATAGAGAATTTTTTGCTTTGTTTTTGGGGTGTGAACTTGGTGCTATGAGTCATTCTCTGAGTGATTGGACTGGTTCAGCTTATAAAAGGTTTCAAAAACAAGGTGTACAGGGATTGCTACCCAGTGGCAAAATAAAGAAGCGTAAAGTTAATAGTCGCGGTAAACGTAGTTCTCAACCCAGAACTAACAAAAGCCGCACTAAGTCTTAACGAAAACAGGAGGCAGGAGTCAGGAGGGTTTAAGCTGATTACTAATAGCTGAATACTTACCCGCAGAATACACAAAAAGCACAAAATTCTAACTTATTATGGCAGAAAATCACAATCAAACTTTAGCAGCGTTACAAGAATTAATTGATATAGTGGCAAAATTGCGATCGCCTGATGGTGGATGTCCTTGGGACTTAGCACAAACGCCGGAAAGCCTGACACCGTATATCATTGAAGAAGCTTATGAGGTAGTAGACGCAATTCAAACAGGAGATAAAAAGGCGATCGCCGAAGAATTAGGAGATTTATTATTACAAGTAGTTTTACAAGCACAAATAGCCAGTGAACATGGTGATTTTACATTAAAAGAAATTGCCGAAGGTATTTCTCAAAAATTAATTCGTCGTCATCCTCATGTATTTAGTGATGTCACAGTAGAAAATGTAGAAGAAGTGCGTCAAAATTGGGAAACTATCAAAGCTGCGGAAAAAGGAGAAATCTTAGAAAAGCAAAAATTGAGTGATAAATTAAATCGTTATCGTCGCAGTCTTCCCCCATTAAATGCAGCAATGAAGATATCTAAAAAAGCTGCTGCTGTAGGGTTTGAGTGGAACAATATCGAGGAAGTTTGGGATAAATTTCACGAAGAATTAGGGGAATTTCAACAGGCGTTAGCTGAGGAAACCCCGGAAAGACAGGAATCAGAATTAGGTGATTTATTATTTGCCATAATTCAATTAGCCAGATGGCATAAACTTGATCCGAGTGTAGGGTTACAAGGTACAAGTTTACGATTTATTCAAAGATTGCAAAAAATGGAAGATGTCATAGATCGTCCTTTAACAGATTATAGTTTAGCAGAATTGGATGCACTCTGGCAACAGGCAAAAGCTAAACTTGCGAAAGAGTAGGGAATAAAAGTAGGGGCAAACCCCCCGTGGTTGCCCCTAAACAAAATTAATTAAACATTTTGAAAAAACCTAAAAAAATCAATTACGTAGGGGCAAACCCCCCGTGGTTGCACCAAACATCGGGGGTAGGCACGGGGGCGCTACCCCTACTCATCATTTCCTATTATTTACTAGTAATTAGTTTTTTTATATTTCCTATTCCCTATGGCTTATTCCTTATTGCCTATTATCTATCCAACATCAAGAAATCATAGACTCTCTAACTAAAAGCCTATAATAAAACCTATAATAAAAATATATCTGATATTGATACAACTTTCAAAGAAAATAGAAATGAATCAAGAGTTTGACTAAATTTCCCTTAAAAAAAGCTAACAACAAACATAAAAACAAACACTATAACCCCGATTTTAATTGAGTACATCAGATGACTTCTAAGCGATCTATCAAAAAATCTCAAGCTAAAGAATCTAACTCTACAGAATACCCAAAAGAGGAAGATAAACAAAACAATTTATTCCCAATTGTCGGTATTGGAGCTTCTGCGGGGGGATTAGAAGCATTTACACAATTATTGAGTCATTTACCCACAGATACGGGTATGGGATTTGTGCTAGTTCAGCATTTGAACCCCCAACAAAAAAGTATGTTGACAGAAATTCTGTCCCGCACAACTCAAATACCTGTAACTGAAGTACAAGAGGGAATGACTGTAGAACCGAATCATATTTATGTGATTCCCCCTGGTGTGACAATGACCATTAATCAAGGAGTGTTAAAACTTCAACCCCGTGAAAAAACATATCAACAACCCATGACAGTGGATAGTTTCTTTTTTTCCTTAGCAGAAGATTTAAAAAACAAAGCCATTGGAGTTATCTTGTCAGGGGGTGATGGAGATGGAACAAGGGGGTTAGAAAGAATCAAGGCAGAAGGTGGTATTACTTTTGCTCAGTGTGAGGAATCAGCAAAAGTTAGCAGTATGCCGAATACGGCGGTAGCTTCAGGTTATGTAGACTTTATCCTTACTCCTCAACAAATTGCTGAGAAACTGGCCAACCTTAGCACTCATCCCTATATCAAGCACTCAACAGCAGTGACACAGACTGAAGTTATCCCAGAAGAAAAAGATGGACTGTTAAAGATTTTCCAGATTTTAAGGACAGCGACAGGTGTTGACTTTTCCTATTACAAGCAGAATACCCTAAAGCGCCGGATTCAGCGCCGGATGATGTTATATAGACTAGATAATTTAGAAGATTACCTGCATTATCTTCAGGATAAACCGGCAGAAATTACAGCCTTATATTACGATGTTTTAATTACTGTTACCTGTTTTTTCCGAGATGCAGAAGCTTTTGAAGCTTTAAAAACTACAATATTTCCAATTATTATTAATAAGCGCAAACCAGATGATCCTATTAGGATTTGGGTTGCTGGATGTTCAACTGGCGAAGAAGCATATTCTATTGCTATTTGCTTAATGGAATTTTTAACAAACAAGGGAATTAATATCCCTATTCAAATTTTTGCGACCGATATTAATGAAGTAGCCATAGAAAAAGCCAGAGCCGGCATTTATAAACCTAACCAGGTAGGGAATATTTCCCCAGAAAGATTACAACGTTTTTTTGTACAGGTAGAAGGTGGCTATCAAATTAATAAAGCAGTGAGAGAACTGTGTGTTTTTGCTAGACAAAACTTAATTAATGATCCGCCATTTTCCCGACTGGATTTAATAACTTGTCGGAATGTGCTGATTTATTTGGGTGCTGATGTACAGAAAAAAGTCGTGCCAATTTTTCATTATGGTCTGAAACCTACAGGTTTTTTGATGTTAGGAACTTCGGAAACAGTGGGCGAATTTACGGATTTGTTTACTGTGGTAGATAAAAAGTACAAGATTTATGCTCGCAAAATTGCAGCTACCCGATTAGCTATTGATTTAATGGCTCGTAACTATCCAGTAGAAACCGCTAAATTACAAATGATAGAAAATGAAGGTATTGGAAATGATGTGGAAATCCAAAAAGAAGCAGATAGAATTGTGTTAAATCAATTCTCACCCGTGGGTGTAATTATCAACGATGATTTTGATATTTTGCAATTTCGAGGACAGACGAGTCCCTATTTACAACCAGCACCGGGTAAACCCAGTTTTAATTTAATAAAAATGGCCAGGGAAGAATTGCGGCTAGATTTACGTAGCAGTATTCATCAGGCTAAAAAACAAAAAATGCCAGTTACACAGGAAGGGATACAAATTAAGGCAGAAAATCAACTTAGGCTGGTGAAAATTAATGTTGTTCCCTTTCAATGTGCTGGAACAGAAGAAGAATTCTTTTTGATTTTATTTGAGGATACACCCACTCCAGTTAGTGCTGGATCGCCAATAGGTAGTAATATTCAATCTGAACCGCAGCAAGCAAACAGTTATGAGCATGAACTTTCTATTCTGCAACAAGAATTAAAATCTACTAAAGATTATTTGCAATCAATTATTGAGGAACAACAAGCCAGTAATCAAGATTTGCGAGCAGCTAATGAAGAAATTCTCTCTAGTAATGAAGAGTTGCAAAGTACCAATGAAGAATTAGAAACAGCTAAGGAAGAAATTCAAGCTACTAATGAAGAATTGAATACTATTAATGATGAACTGCAACGGCGCAATGTTGAATCAAATCAGGTGAGTAATGATTTACAAAATCTGCTCAGTAGTATTCAGATTGCCATTCTCATGTTAGGTGGTGATTTACAGATTCGTCGTTTTACTCCTGTAGCCGGAGCAATATTTAACTTAATTCCTTCAGATGTGGGAAGACCATTAAGTGATATTAAACATAGGTTAGATATTTCTGACTTAGAAGCACAAATTTTAGAGGTAATTAGTACCCTGAATTTGAAAAGTTTGGAAGTGCAGGATCAAGATGGTCATTGGTATGATTTACGCATTAGACCTTATCGGACAATAGATAATAAAATTGATGGTGCTGTAGTAATTTTGGTGGATATTGATGCCATCAAACGGACTGCGGAAAAGTTGAGAGCATCCCGTGATTATGCAGAAGCAATAGTAGATACAGTGCGCCAATCTTTAGTGGTGCTGGATATGAATTTACGGGTAGTTAGTGGCAATCAATTTTTCTATGACACATTCCAGGTAGTACGAGAAGAAACAGAAAATCGCCTGATTTATGAAATTGGTAATGGCCAGTGGAATATTCCCCAATTGCGATCGCTCTTAGAACATATTCTCCCTGGACAAACCCATTTTGAAAATGTGGAAGTTAAGCATAATTTTGAGCAAATTGGCCACAAAATTATGCGCCTCAATGCTCGAAAAATGCCGCAAATAGATAATACTCCTTTAATTCTCCTGGCAATTGAAGATATTACTCAACAGAAACATTTAGAAGCAGAACGGATTCAACTCTTAGAACAAGAACAGTCCGCCAGAACAGCAGCAGAAGCAGCTAACCGAGCTAAGGATGATTTTTTATCTATTCTCTCCCATGAGTTACGAAATCCC
This sequence comes from Sphaerospermopsis sp. LEGE 00249, assembly GCF_014299995.1. NCBI lineage: Bacteria > Bacillati > Cyanobacteriota > Cyanophyceae > Nostocales > Aphanizomenonaceae > Sphaerospermopsis > Sphaerospermopsis sp. LEGE 00249. Next base: position 15,784 of record NZ_JACJUZ010000092.1, read on the forward strand.
CTTAATTCTCTGTTGGGGTGGACGCAGTTACTACGAAAACATCAGCTTGATGAAAGTAAAACAGATCAGGCATTAGAAGTTATTGAACGGGCTGCCCACGCTCAAAACCTGCTAATTGGCGATTTATTAGATATTTCTCGCATTAGTTCCGGTAGACTGCATCTCAATAATCAGCCTGTTCAACTTGTACCTGTCATTTCCGCAGCTATAGAAGTTGTACGTTTGTCCGCAGAAGAGAAAAACATTCAAATTCAATCGCAACTAGATCCTACACCCAGAACCTTGATCGGAGATCCGACGCGCTTACAGCAGGTAATCTGGAATTTACTTTCTAATTCCATTAAATTTACCCCTAATAGTGGAATCATTGATATTACTCTCAATTACACTAATGATCAAGCGGAAATTCAAGTTAAAGATACTGGTTTAGGTATCAGTGCTGATTTTCTCCCTTATGTGTTTGACCGATTTCGTCAAGCTGATAGCACTACACGCAAATCAAATGCTGGCTTAGGACTGGGACTAGCAATAGTGCGCCATTTGGTAGAACTCCACGGTGGTACTGTAGAAGCAGCGAGTCCAGGTAAGGATCAAGGTGCTACTTTTACCGTCAAGCTACCTCTGCAAACTAACCAGGAAGAGAGTGATATAGCAGTTACTCCAGAACCAACCCCCCCCGCTGCACCTGCTGACCTTGTTTCCTACCCATCTTTAGCGGGTGTGCGGGTGCTGATAGTTGATGATGAACCAGACCTGCGTCAATTATTTAAAATCGTGCTGGAAGATTACGATGTTCAAGTAACAGAGGCTACATCTGCACAAGAGGCATTATCAATACTCAAGACTAATCCCGGTGGGTATGATGTCATCCTCTCTGATATTGGTTTACCAGAAGAAGATGGTTATGCACTGATGCGTCAAATTAGGGCTTTGAGTGCCGAACAGGGAGGGAAAATTCCTGCTGCTGCACTGACTGGTTATACGGGAGAAGCAGAACAGGCAGAGTCTTTAGCCGCAGGTTTTGAATTGCATATTAATAAACCCATTGAACCGGATCAATTGGTAAATGTGGTTGCTGTTTTGGCGAAAAGGTCGGTAAATAGGTGATTGGTGACTGGGGACTGGTGACTGGGGACTGGTGACTGGGGACTGGTGACTGGTGACTGGGGACTGGTGACTGGGGACTGGTGACTGGGGACTGGGGACTGGTGACTGGTGATTGGTGATTGGTGATTGGTGATTGGGGACAGAGA
>NZ_JACJUZ010000093.1:0-16893 GCF_014299995.1 Sphaerospermopsis sp. LEGE 00249
TTCCCATACAGAGTATGGGAATGAATTTTGACTGGGGACTGGGGACTGGTGATTGGGGACTGGGGAAGAGGTGATTTTCTCGTTTTCTCGTTCCCATACTCTGTATGGGAATGAATTTTATCAGGCTCTGCCTGATATGAAAGTAGACAAAGTAGAGGCAGAGCCTCTATGATGGCATTCCCAGTCTGAGACTGGGAACGAGAGAAAAAGAGGTAAGGGTTTAGCATTGCTAAACCCCTACACATAACTACAAATAACTACAATTAACGATTATTAAAGTTATGAAAAAAAATTTGTGGAGAATATTAAGTTTACTGTTGATTTTGCTTTTAGCTTGGTTGTGGATAATGATTAATCCTAAACCGGCGATCGCCCAAATTAATACCATTAACTATAACAACGCTTCTTTAGAAAATCGTGACTTTTCTCACACGGATTTATCAGGAGTCAATTTCGTAGCTGCGGAAATGCGTGGGGCAAATTTTCAAGGGGCAAATTTAACTAATGCCATGTTAACTAAAGGTGTCTTATTAAAGGCAAATTTACAAGATGCTAATTTAACCGGTGCTTTAGTTGATCGTGTCACCCTAGATGGTGCTAATCTCAAGAACGCTATTTTTACAGCAGCCACTTTAACCCGTAGCCGCTTTTATGATGCGGATATCACTGGTGCTGATTTTACAGACGCTTTGATTGACCGTTATCAGGTTTCATTATTGTGTGAACGGGCTGATGGTGTTAACCCTGTAACTGGTGTTTCTACACGAGATAGTTTGGGGTGTCGATAGGTGACAAGTGACAGGTGACAGTGAAGAGGAGGGTGTAGGGAGGGGTGTAAGAAAAAGTAGAGTCTCCTTACATTTATTGTTTGAGACTAGGGACGAGACAAACTGTTATTAATTCCGAAAAATCTAATTATCACAATATGTTAAAATCCAAATAACAATAATTAGAGAAATCACTATGAACAATTTAACATTAGAAACATTATTCAAAGAAATAGATAATTTAACCGAAGAGGAAAAAATTGAATTAGTCAATTACTTAAACAAACAAATTCAAAAACAACCAGGTAAAAATACAGCAAAAAATTTAGTTGAATTATTTCAAACTTCTCCTTTAGTGGGTGTAGATTTAGATTTGGAACGTCAAAAAGATTTTGATCATCGTAATTTCGAGACCTTAGCAGCAGCTTTTCAAGAACTTCAACAAATCTGTATAGAAGAAAATTATGATTTAGAAATTCCCTCTCGCCAAAATCGCCCAACTCCCTTTGATTAATACTAAAAATGACATTTTTGTGTGATACTAATATTATTAGCAAAACCTAACCCAAAAATTCAAAATTGGTTCGATAATTTTCTCAAAAATAATTGTCAAATATTACCTATTACTGATGAAATAGCTAAACTCTGTGGTGAAATAAGAGGACAACAAAGATTAAGTAAAACTGTCACCCAAGCAGATATGATGATTGGTGCTACTGCTAAAATACACCAACTTACTTTAGTTACGCGCAATATCCGTGATTTTGATAGTTGTGGTATTCCAATTTTAAATCCTTTTACTTAACTATCTAACAATCACATCCTGTACATCCTGATATGGCTTGCGTCACGCTACGCTATCAGACAAATGAGGTAACAAACCATTTCTTTAAAAGTTACCAGATAGATGTTAAAATTTGTCGGTTAAATATTCTTAGATATGCCTTTTGCAAGATTTTCCGGGTATTATTCGTGACTGAACAACAACAAGATCAAAAACCCTCTCATTCATTTGCTGGTATTGCTGGTATAGTTGCCGCAGCAACCTTAATTAGTAAAGTATTTGGTTTAATTAGACAACAGGCGATCGCTGCTGCTTTTGGTGTCGGTGCTGCTGCTACTGCTTACAGTTACGCCTACATTATCCCCGGTTTTTTATTAATACTACTTGGTGGTGTCAATGGTCCTTTACATAGTGCCATTATCAGCGTTTTAGCCAAGCGGAAAAAAGAAGAAGCAGCGCCTTTAGTAGAAACAGTCACAACCTTAGTAGGTGGGTTATTATTAATAGTCACAATTGCTCAGATTTTTTTAGCAGAACCAATAATTGATATAGTAGGTTATGGTTTAGAACCTAAAACCAGAGAAATTGCCATTCGTCAATTACAAATAATGTCCCCAATGGCGTTATTTTCCGGTTTAATTGGCATTGGTTTCGGTACTCTCAACGCAGCAAATCAATATTGGTTATTATCAATTAGTCCTTTATTATCTAGCGTTACCGTTGTTATTGGTATTGGTATTTTAGCTTTACAATATGGTAAGGAAATAATTCAGCCAGAATTTGCATTTATTGGGGGAATAGTTTTAGCAATTGGCACTTTAGCCGGGGCAATTTTACAATGGATAGTCCAGTTAATTGTGCAATGGCGGTTAGGTTTAGGAACATTGAAACTAAGATTTGATTTTAAATCTCCCGCAGTTCAAGAAGTAATTAAAATCATGACACCGGCAACAATTTCTTCGGGAATGATGCCGATAAATGTAGCGACAGATTTATTTTTTGCCAGTCCCATTAAAGGCGCAGCCGCAGGTTTTAACTATGCCAATTTATTAGTACAAACTCCGTTAGGGATTATTTCTAATATTATTTTATTGCCTTTATTACCCATATTTGCCAAATTAGCAGAACCAGAAAACTGGCCAGATTTAAAATTACGCATTCGTCAAGGACTGTTATTAACTGCGGTGACAATGCTACCTTTAGGGGCGTTGATGATAGCTTTATCTGAACCAATAGTGCAGGTAGTTTATCAACGGGGAGCATTTAAACAAGAAGCAACCCAGTTAGTGTCCTCCTTATTAATAGCTTATGGAATTGGGATGTTTGTTTATTTAGGGCGTGATGTTTTGGTGAGGGTATTTTATGCTTTAGGTGATGGACAAACACCTTTTAAAATTAGCACGTTTAATATTTTATTGAATGCAATTTTAGATTTTATTTTAGTTAAACCCTTTGGTGCGCCTGGTTTGGTGTTAGCTACAGTAGGTGTAAATTGTAGTTCAATTTTAATGTTGTTGTGGTTATTAAATAGGAAATTAAATGGTTTACCTTTACGGGAATGGAGTTTACCAATTTTCGGTTTAACTGCGGGTAGTTTCGTTGCTGGTGTTGCGAGTTATGGGACTTTGGTTGCTTGTCAGCAGGTGTTAGGAAATAAGGGGTTAGTTGTTTTAATAGTTGAGTTATGTGTTTCTGGTGCAGTGGGAATTGGGGTGTTTGCGGTTATTGCGGGGATGATGAAAGTACCGGAGGTTAATAGTTTTGTGGTGAAGATGCGGCAGAAGTTTTTGAAGAGGTAGGTTTTCCTAATTATCTTTTCTTGACATCAGAAGAATAATAATTTAATGAACCACGAAGACACGAAGAACACGAAGGAAGAAGAAAAAGAAGAAAAGAAGATAGGTAATATTAACCCGGTAATGGAGTAATTCTAGTGTAGAGATCGCCCTAATTTTCAGCAATGGTAGATAAATTGCTATGATAGATGAATATTCAACACTGTTACAGCTAAGGAGGAAAGATTTTGTATACAGCAGTAATTAAACAATCCGGTGATTGGTGGTTGGGTTGGATTGAAGAAATACCTGGTGTAAATTGTCAGGAAGCAACGCGAGAGGAATTATTAGAAAGTTTACGAATTACACTTTTAGAGGCATTAGAGTTTAACCGTCAAGATGCTATAGAAGCTGCGGGTAGTGATTATGTTGAGGAAGCGATCGCACTATGAAGCGTGGGGATTTATTACGCCATTTACAGGAGTGCGGTTGTGAGTTGATTCGTGAAGGTTCTCGCCATTCTTGGTGGTGGAATCCTGAGAAAAACAGAAGATCAGCTATTCCTCGACACCAAGAAATAGATGATATTTTGGCGAAAAAGATTTGTAAGGATTTAGGTATACCTTTTACACGATGAGAGTAAATTATGTTCTATGCAAGAGCCTTTTGAAACTCCTGAATATTTATCCGCATGATGCGTTGATATTCTTCTATAGACAGAACGACAGCAACGTCACGATTTTCCTGACGGATGATCACAGGTTCACGTTGTGCTTTATCTAGGATTGAGGCAAATTTTTGTTTAGCTTCGGTATCGGAAATAAATTGCATAATTACACCTCTCTTATTTTTTTAATATAAACAAAATAAATACATTGTCCATAATTTATCCATCCTTTAACCTCAGTCCATACAAACTTAAAGCATTCTCCCGTAAAATTCCCAATGCTATTTCCTCCGCTTCTTTAACAGTAATATCTGTATCTTTAATTGCCTGATCTAATACTTCTCCTAACAATTGACGACCCCATTTTGCACCTAAATAATACAATTCGGGGATAGAATGAGCATCAGATGAATACATTAATTTTGTGGTAGGGATTAATTCCAAAAGTTGCCTAATTGTATTTCGCATTCCGGCTACACTTAAAAAAGGAACTGCTAAACCAAAATCTAGATAAACCTGGGGATACATTGATGCTAAATATCCCGCTTCTCTCATGTAAGGATAGGAAGCATGAAGCAAAACTAAAGGCGCGTTTTTATATTGAGGACATTCTATCAAATATCGTAAATTTAAAGGATTTGCTAATCTTAAATCTAAATCTGGATCTCCTAAACCAGTGTGTAATTGTACAGGTATTTTATATTTAGCAGCAACTATCAACGATTGTTGTAAAATAAAATCTATTAATTGTTTATCATTTAATCGTAAAGGCAGATCATTTTTTTTCTGTAGTTTTTTAAAATCATAAAAATGCACAGCAGCAACCGCAGGTGCAACAGGTCGAACATCTAAACCACTACGATAACAGGCGATACTTTTAAACGCTACAATGTCAGGGGATGGAGGATCAATTTCTTTGATAAAAGCATTGACAAAAGTGTGAAATTCGTCAATTTGTGAAAGTAGTTTTTCCGCTAATAATTCTAAGCGTAAAATTCTTTTGACCGTGGTAAATTGTTGATGCCAAGAAATTGGTAAGATATTTTCCGGGGTTAAACCATCATCTAAATATATTGCTTCTAAGTTAGCAGCTTCAAAATATATTCTGGTTAAATTTTCTAGTCCTAAATTTTGCCGATGTGCTAAAATTGCTGTTTCTTCGGGTTCACAGTTTAATAATGTAGCAATTTCTCGTAAACTGCGGCGGTAAAATAAGGTATGTTTAGCGTGATAATTTACTATTTCTGGATCATAACCTTCTGTAAAAGCGGCTGCAAAGGGATAATTTGCAGCTACTTCTGATTTTAATATGTTATGGGCGTGTTGTTCAATGAGGGGAATTTCCGAGAGATTCATGGATGGTTAAGATTTTTGAGATGTAAGTATTCAGGTATCTGGGTTTCTGTGTCAGCTTTTTACATGAGAGGAGGGAACAGGGAACAGGGAGGAGGGAACAGATTAATTTTACATTTAATATCCATCTTTCCGAACATGAAGTTAAAATATTTAACTATTTTTGATAAAAATTTGCAAATAAATATACTTAAAATCTGGTATATTTGGAAAATATTTGGATAATCTTGTTATACTTGAATGATAGTTAACAATAAGCTAACAATATTATATTTTATGCAAACACAAACCCGAACCTATACACCAGAAGAATATCTAGAACTGGAAGAGAAAGCAGAATATAAAAACGAATACCGTGATGGAGAGATTATACCAATGGCAGGAGGAACAACAAATCATAATAAAATTGCCCTGAATTTTGCTGCTGCTTTAAAATACGGATTAAAAAAGCAAAATTATGATGTTTATATTGGTGATGTCAGGTTGTGGATACCCCGTTATCGTCAATATACATACCCTGATGTGATGCTAATTAAAGGTGAACCTATTTATCAAAATGCAAATACAACTACTGTAATGAATCCTTTATTAATTGCTGAAGTTTTATCTAAATCAACTAGCAATTATGACCAAGGTGATAAGTTTCTTTATTATCGCTCAATTCCTGAATTTAAAGAATATATTTTAATCAATCAATATCAATATCATGTCATGCACTATGTAAAAACAGATGATGGGAAATGGATATTTACAGAATTGGAATCTGAATCAGATACTTTAACACTGCAAAATCTAGATTTTCAAATTGATTTTCAGGATTTATATGAACAGGTTGATTTTCATAAAAGTGTTGATGAATAAATAATTAATCTGAGGAGGGAACAGGGAAAAAATTTCAATTTTAATCACATTTTCCCCCCCCCTTAATTTCCCCTTATCAAGGGGAGGGTTAGGAAGGGGTAAAAATATTTGATACATTTTGATACATCAATCATGACTGTTCAAACAACCTCTGAGAATGACTACAACGTGAAAAATATATATTTATAATGAATAATTTTCAACTTCCCAATTTACCCTTACCATCACCCCTTGTAGGTTCTGAAATTGGTTCTTTTACTGAGTTTACCGTAACTCAAAGAATGCCAAATATTGCCCGTCGTGTCATTCAAGAAAATAAATTTACCACTGAGATAAATCAAAACTTGGAAAAATTAGCAGCAGAACTTCCCAACGGATATTTACAACCTTTAAAAAATGACACAGGTGCAGATTTTCACGACTGGGAGAAATATCTAGAACCTTATAAAAATCAACCTTGGGTAGATGTACCTTGGTTTTTTGCGGAAACTTATTTTTATCGTCTTATTCTCAATATTACTAATTACTTTCAACATGGAGAATGGCAAGGTGTTGATCCATTTTTACTCCAAAAAGAACAAGGTTTAGAAGCTGCTATTGATGCTATTATTTCTTTATGTACTCAAGTACAACAATGGTTAAATGAATCAAAGAAAGCAGGTAAACCTAGTAAATCTTCTCTCATTGCTTTATTGTATTTCGCATTATGGGGAAATAGAGTTGATTTAAGTTTATGGTCAGCTTTTGAAGATAACAGAAGTAATTTTGATATTCAAACTCAATTAAATAATATTTTGGTAGATGATTCATTTGCAGTTAGTAAGCTATTAACTAAATCGGAAAATAACCGCATTGATTTTGTAGTTGATAATGCAGGTTTTGAATTAATTTGTGATTTATGTTTAGTTGATTTTCTCTTGGGTAGTGGTTTTGCGAATCAGGTTTATTTACATTTGAAACCCCATCCCACTTTTGTATCGGATGCAATGATTAAAGATGTGTATGCAACCAAAGATTTTTTAGCAGCAGGTAGTCATCCTGATGTTAAATCATTTGTACAAAGATTAAGTAAAAATCTTGATTCAGGTAAATTGATTTTAACAGAAGATTATTTTTGGACTTCACCTTTACCATTTTGGCAAATTCCCCAATCACTGAAAGATGAGTTAGCAAAGTCGAATTTAATAGTTGTTAAAGGTGATGCTAATTATCGGCGGTTGTTGGGAGATTTATACTGGAATTATACTACAAATTTTGCAGATATAGTGGCTTATTTACCTGCACCAATGTTAGCGTTACGTACCTTAAAATCAGAAGTAGCAGCAGGTTTAAAAGCTGAAGTTTTAGAGGAATTAGCAATATTAGATCCTCAGTGGTTAACAAATGGACAATGGGGGGTTATTCAGTTGGTAGATTTAGGAATCTGAAGAAATTCCACATGAAAGAGAACTTTACATAGCAGATCAAACTGAGAATTTTTTTCATATTTACCGTAAATGTCGATTAGCACTACTTCATCACCTCCTTGGATTTTAGATATTGTTTGATATACACTATTTATATATAGCAAGGGTAATTTCCAAAAAGCTATGAAATTAATTTCTGAACCATCAGTTCCGGTAAAAATCCAAAAAATGAACCAAAGGGTGCGATCGCAGCATCCCAGTATTCAGCAACGAGGAATTGACCAAACTACCATGATTTTAGATGATAATGGCAGGGAGAAAAATCAAAATTTCTCTTTTATGGTAATCGGTGATAGCGGTACTAAGTCTCATTATGGTTCTCATCCTCAGCGTCAAGTTGCGGAAATGATGTTAAATCATAGTGATGATTGCCGTTTTATTTTACATACTGGTGATGTTGTTTATGTGGTGGGTTCTCGTGAGTATTATCCGCCTAATTTTATTGAACCTTACCGCGAATTTTTAGTAGGTGGTGAAAACCCTGAAAGTATTGCTTATGACCAGATGGTTTTTAAGTTGCCAATTTTGCCAGTTTTAGGTAATCATGACTATTATGATGTGCCTTGGATGTATCGGTTAATCACAGGTTCGACTTTACCTTTGCGGCGGATGTTGCGTTACAAAGATATTGAGATCGGTTGGCATGGTTCAAATCAAGGTGATGCTTATTCAAGAGCTTTTATTGATTATTTAGCTGCTATTTCTCCCCATGAATTAGAATATCATTTAGATAAATATTACACTGCTAAAAGTAATACAGGACGCTGTTTGCGTTACCAACCGGGACAATTCACCCGATTACCTAATCGGTATTATACATTTAATTATGGGGGAATTGACTTTTTTGCCCTTGATTCTAATACTTTTAATACTCCAGAACCGTTACCAGAAAACCAAGCGGGAGATATACGTCGGGAGTTGTTACAGCGTCGTCAAAAGTTGGAACAAGAAGAGTTAGAAATTTTGGCAGAGTGTGATAAACTTAACTCCGAAAATCCCGAAGAATCAGAACTACTGGCTGACTTGGGTGCTAAGGTAGACCAACTTAATGAAGTCAAGCTTGATATTGAAAAACAATTAGAAATTCATACCAGTGCAGATGTGGATCTTGAACAGCTTGACTGGTTAAGAGATAGGTTAATTGCATCTTGGCAAAATTCAGAAGTGAGGGGACGGGTGATATTTTTCCATCATCCTCCTTATGTAACAGAAGCTACCAAGTGGCATCAAGGACAAACTTTAGCCGTGCGTCATCGGTTGCGGGGGGTATTGGAACAAGTTGCGGCGGCTTTAGGTAATATAAATCAAGGTAGACCGCTTGTGGATGTGGTTTTCAATGGCCACGCGCACTGTTTGGAATATCTGCGGACGGTGGATACAGGATATGCCGATTCACACATTAATTATATAGTTTGTGGTGGCAGTGGTCGCCGTCCCCGTCGCCAACGACAAGAAGGAACAGAATTAGTAGAAAGTTTTACCGATGGTAATAGTAATTCTACTCATAAAGTCGCCGAGTCTTTGCTGTATGTGGGACGCAGTGGTTACGGTTTAGAGAGGAAAAAACCTTATTCCTGCTTGCGGGTGGATGTCAAAGGCGGTTTTCCGGCTAAGTTTATTATTACACCATTAGTTACAGAGCTAGTAGAGGGAAAATGGTGCGATCGCCAATTAGAACCTATTGTAATTTAATAAGCTGTTGTGCATTTAATTTGTATAAGTGGAACAGGCATCTTGCCTGTTAAACAAGAGTTCAGAATGTTAGGATTATACAATTTAGCTGTGTAACAGCTTACTCATCCTGTTGCTAAGTTGGGTTGCTAAGTTGGGAATATTACTCACAACCTCAAAACTGCTGTCATTAGGGGTTGCTGAGAAAGTCTTTCCGTGAGGGCATAGGAGTCAGGAGTCAGGAGTCGTAGGGGCGAAGCATTCAGACGACAAATTATCAATTTTATGAAAAGGCTATTTTCCGAATGCTTCGCCCGTACAGGAGTCAGGAGTCAGGAGGAGATTTGAAAATTTCTTTGCCATCTCTTGAAATCCCCAAAAATGCACACTTTTTCCGGTATACCCTTCAAAACCCTTGCACTAATTTCTGTGTTTATCAGCCTCTAACCTTTGATATATCAAGGTTTTAGGTTTATTCAGCAAATCCTAATTACCAGAGTTTGTTGGTTTCCAGTTTAAAGGATTTAATTATAGTGTCTTCCACAGTTTTTACAAACTCTGGATAGAATTTATCTTCAGCGCGATAGGTGAGAATATAGGCTTTTTGACCATTAACAATCCATACTTGCATTTCTTGGAAATTTACCTTGTGAATATTATCTCTGCTTTCATAAACTACTTGATAACCTTGTGTTTCACCAAGTTGTATAGGTTCAGATTTGATAATTTTCGTATTTTGTCCTGATTCTTCAATTCGTTGGATAGAAAACTTAGTATAATCTTCCAAAGTTTCCGACGAGAATAACTCCTCTGTAGTGATAAAAAACTCTGGAGTTAGAGAAGATGAAATCGTATTTTTCGGAACAATTCGTGTTAATTGATCTATAGCTGGCGTTTCTTCCCAATCTTTAGGATATTGAAACTTAATCCCAGATTTTGCATATTCTACTACTTCTACTACTTTTGGTGGTCGCAAATAACTATTAACACCTATCACACCAACAATTATTGGCAATATCAAAAACACCGATTTGATCAATAAAGGCTTTAATGTTTCAAGTTGTTTAGGAATAATTGTTGGTGGTTCAGTCAGTGGTTCAGTCAGTGGTTTACTTATTCGAGATTCATTTATAGCCTTCATCACTTCTGCTGCTGATTGAAACCGATGTCTAGGGTTAACCTTGAGCATTTTATCTAAAATATTAGCTAGAGAAGGGCTAATAATTCTACTAGCTTGTTGTCGCCAATTTTGGTAATTATTGCTAAGGTAATCAACGGGAGTTGTACCTGTGAGTAACTCCAGACAAGTAACAGCCAAACTATATAAATCACTAGACGGATAAATTTGTCCTATTATTCCCTCTTCAGGTCTTTGTTCAGGAGCAGCGTATACTTTTGTATGAAAAACTATAGCTGATTGTACATTTATTTGACCGGAGAAAACCTGTTTTACCGCCCCAAAATCAATTAAAAATAGTTTTTGTGTGGCTGTTTCTCTAACAATATTACTGGGTTTAATATCTCGATGGATAGAATTTTGATCATGAATAAATTGTAAAATCGGTAAAATTTGCTTTAAAAAATCTAAAATCTCTGTTTCGGAAAAACGACCTTTTCTTTTGAGTTCCTGAGATAGATCTTCACCTTGGATATATTGTTGTACTAAATATTTAAACTCAAGTTCTTTTTGTTGACCAAAAGCAGGAGCAGTAAAGGAAAAATAATCATATAAAGTAGGAATATTCCCGCTATTATCACCTAAAAATTCTAAAACCTGAGCTTCTCGATCAAAAGCTGCTTTGATTCCTTGAATTATTCTGTTAACAACCTCTGGATCATTATTTGCGGCTTGAATCGCATCAACTTTAGCTTGTATCTCATCAACTTTAATATTCAATCGTTTGATCACACATTGACGCTGATTCACAGAATCTAAATCAATAGCTTGAAAAGTAGCGCCAAATCCCCCTTTCCCCAGAGGTTTAATAGTTTGATAATGTCCCTTTCTCCCCTGTAATATTAGGGGCATTCCACAAGCTTGACAAAATATTCCCGAATTAGTGTGAGAATCTGGAGAGTCAGGAAAACGGTTTTCAGGACTAGGGCAGTGGGGTCGGGTACAATAGTACATGATAGATAAAATAATACATGATATAGTTACAGTATTGATCCATCAGATTGGATTGTATCATAAAATGAACTTCTAAGTAAACACCTGAATATTTTCAAAAAATTAGTATATAATCAGTTATGTGTGTATCAAGTAGCCTTGCTGAATTGAGACATAAAAATCGAAAATTCCATGTCTCAAACTCCGCGCCTCTGCGCCTCTGCGTGAGAAAAATTCATATTTTCACTCACCAACACCTATAAAGTTTAAAAGAAAGTAGCGCCATAATCACCAAAATTCAGTAATCAAAGGTCAAGTATTATGCAACTACCAGCATTAACTAGTGTCTTAACATTCACCGCATTGACAGTTACCCTGAGTGTTAACCCTGGTTTGAGTCAAGAGATTCCCAAGCAAGAAGTTAGTTTTGCTTGTCGTTCAATTTCTTACAAAGGTAATACGGAAAAAGTTCCCACTACCATGGCCTTCATTCCCAACAAAAAACATGACCCTTATGTACCCATAATTGCTTGGAGATCCGACTCTTTTCCCAATAGCGGATGGACTCCTACAAAACGCTGTGAAACAGTAAGTAGAAAATTCCAGCAATTTCACCAACAAGGCCAATTAGATTATTTAACAACCGGTAAGTTGAACGGTTTGGGAGTTATCTGTGCAGCTAAACCTGGTCAATGCAATAAAAACAATATTTTATTTAGTGTCAGACCAGGTGTAAACCCCACTACAGTTTTAGCTGAACTTAATGAAATCAGAGAAGGTAGAACTTCAGACTTAAATTGGCAAAATTCCGGTGAAAATACTTACTTGAATCTGGGTGAATATCTCAGAAATATCTCTAAATCAAAATAACAAAACACCCCATCCTCACCCTCACCCTTGCTAAGAGGTTGTTTGGAAAGTATTAGATGAAACCGATAATTTCCAAAAACCTAACCCCCCTTCCCCCCTTCCCTACAAGGGAATGGGGGTTTCAAAGCCTCTCCCCGACGCGGGGAGAGGTTTGCAGAGGGGTTTATTTATACATTAAACACCTTTCAAACATCCTCTAAGGGGAGGGGACAAGATTCCGGTTTCCCCACTTTACAAGGGGATTAAGGGGGGTAAACCACTACTAACAAAAACACTATTTAACTAATTATGAAACGTCAAATCGCCATTATCTCCTGCTTACTACTGCTACCCTATCCAGTGTCAGCAATAGAAACCCAAATCAAAACTACAAAACTTACACCAATATCCCAAAAGTGCAAATTACAACCAGCAGACCGACAAAACGGCATTTATTTAAACCTACAATTAGAAACCATTGCTAAACAAATTACAGTTAGAGTCAGAGACAAAGAAAGAGGCGCTTCCGGGACAATTTTCGCTAGAAAAGGTAACTCTTATTTAGTAGTGACTAATTCCCACGTTGTCAGAAGAATTAATAACATCAATATTATCACAGCCGATGGTCAAAAATATCCAGCTAAGATATTACCTAATACTAACTTTGATCAATTTGATTTAACTATATTAGAATTTACATCTAATCAACAATATTGTTTACCATCAGAAATTGCGGACAGAATCGCCTCCTTTGATATTAACTTAGAAACACCAGTTATGGCCGCAGGATATGCTGTATCTGAAGATAAATTAGTATTGACAACAGGAGAAGTACAACAAATCATCTCCCAACCGAGTTTAAAAGATGGTTATGAAATTGGCTATACCAGCGATATTCAACAAGGAATGAGTGGCGGTCCAATTATTAGTAATACAGGAAATTTAATAGGAATTAATGGCATTAGTTCCTATCCTTTAGTCAATTCTGCTTATATTTATACCAACGGAAAACGCCCCACAAATCCAGAAATTCAAGAGTTCAGAAAACTGAGTTGGGGAATACCCATTAAAACCGTTTTAGCTCAAGTTAAACCAGAAGTTCTCACCGCTTATAATTTACCTATCCCAGATATTAAACAGACAATAGCAGAAGTACCATTAACAGGTTGGTTAGGAGAACTAGAAGCAAAAGCTCAACAAATTACCGTCAGAATTGATAGCAGTAGCGGTACTAATGGTTCAGGGGTAATTATTGCTAAACAAGGAAATACTTACACCGTTTTAACTGCGGCTCATGTAGTTTGTAAACCACCAGATAAACCGGGAAAATGTGAGCCAAATACTTATAAAATCCTCACAGTAGATGGTAAACAATATCCTGTAGAACCAAGCACCATTAAATTAGAAGAGGGGGTAGATTTAGCGGTAGTTAAATTCACCAGTCGGGAAAATTATCAAGTTGCCACCTTAGCAGATTATCCTACTAAAGATAATGAATATATGTTCACTGCTGGTTATCCCAGGTTAGGAGAAAAATCACCTTGGCGGTTCACATTGGGACAAATTTATAGTAAAGAAGAAGGATTATTCCGAACTACCCAATCAGATTTTATCAGTAACAGTTTGGGTACAGCCCAAGCAGCAGTTTCTTTAACAGGAGGATATGAATTAGTTTATAGTAGTATCACCTTTGGCGGCATGAGTGGGGGACCGGTTTTAGATTCCCAAGGGCGGGTAATAGGTATTCATGGCAGAACGGAGGGAGAAGCTGCTATTGATAATAATAGTAATAGTAAAGAAACTATCCAATTAGGTAATAGTTTGGGTATTCCTGTGAATACGTTTTTAGGAATAGCAACCCGACTGAACACCTCAGCACAAAAGGTAGAAATCACTCCAACACCAGAACTAAATCCACAACAAGTTAAGTCTATTCAAACAGCGATTTTATCAGTAGATGTGTCTCAAAGTAATACTACCGCCAGTCAATGGTTAGCAAGAGGAAATCAACTGTGGCGGTTACGTCGTCATCCAGAAGCAATACAGGCTTTTGATGAAGCAATTAAGCAAAAACCAGAGTTTATTCACCTGGCTTATTATGGCAAAGGTTTGGCGTTATATTGGAGTGGAAGAAATTCAGAAGCTATAACTGCATTAGAACTAGCAGTGAAATTTAAACCTGAGCTTGTTCCTGCTTGGAATTATTTAAGTATAGTTTATAGAGAATCAAACCAACTGGATAAAGCCTTAGCAGCCATAAATAAAGCCATTCAATTCCAGGCCAATAATCCTAATTTGTATGCTCAGAAGTATTCAGTTTTAATCTCTTTAAAAAGATATAGAGAAGCAGAGGCGGCGATAAATAAAGCCATTGAACTCAGTCCCCGTGCAGTATTTTACTTTATCCGGGGAATTGTCCATTTGCAATTAGGAAATACGCAAGGAGCAATAGATGATTCTAACCTAGCTATCAAGATTAATCCTAACCTTGCTGAAGCCTACTTTCTCCGGGGAGGTACTCGTTGGCAATTAGGAAATACGCAAGGAGCAATAGATGATTCTAACCAAGCTATCAAGATTAATCCTAACCTTGCTGAAGCCTACTTTCTCCGGGGAATTGTCCATTTGCAATTAGGAAATACGCAAGGAGCAATAGATGATTCTAACCTAGCTATCAAGATTAATCCTAACCTTGCTGAAGCCTACTTTCTCCGGGGAATTGTCCATTTGCAATTAGGAAATACGCAAGGAGCAATAGATGATTCTAACCTAGCTATCAAGATTAATCCTAACCTTGCCAGTGCCTACTACGTCCGGGGAAATGTCCGTAAGGAATTAGGAGATAAGCAAGGAGCAATAGATGATTTCAACCAAGCCATTAAGATTAATCCTAACTTTGTCTATGACTACTTTCTCCGGGGAAATGCCCGTAAGGAATTAGGAGATAAGCAAGGAGCAATAGATGATTTCAACCAAGCTATCAAGATTAATCCTAACTATGCCGATGCTTACTACGGCCGGGGAGTTGTCCGTTCTGAATTAGGAGATAAGCAAGGAGCTATAGATGATTTCAACCAAGCTATCAAGATTAATCCTAACCATGCCTATGCCTACTACAACCGGGGAATTGTCCGTAAGGAATTAGGAGATAAGCAAGGTGCTATAGATGATTACACCCTAGCTATCAAGATTAATCCTAACGATGCCGATGCCTACAACAACCGGGGAATTGTCCGTAGTGAATTAGGAGATAAGCAAGGTGCTATAGATGATTACAACCAAGCTATCAAGATTAATCCTAACTTAGCCCAAGCCTACAACAACCGGGGAATTGTCCGTAAGGAATTAGGAGATAAGCAAGGTGCTATAGATGATTACACCCAAGCTATCAAGTTTAATCCTAACTTTGCCAATGCTTACTACGGCCGGGGAATTGTCCGTAAGGAATTAGGAGATAGGCAAGGAGCAATAGATGATTACACCCAAGCTATCAAGTTTAATCCTAACTATGCCTATGCTTATCATGAAAGAGGAAATGTTAAATCTGCTTTAGGGGATAAGCAAGGAGCTATAGCAGATTTTCAGCAAGCTGTGAAACTATATCAACAACAAGGAGGTAATGAATACTGGTTGAGAATAGCCCAAGATAGAATTAGAGAATTACAACAATAATAGTTTGTCTGAATCAGGATAACCAGGATTTGAGGGCGGAATGCCTGATACCACAAATACAACAAATGTTACTATTAAAATACCTCGTAGTAATCAGTTTACACCGGATGCACTACAGACCATCATTCAACGTATTAGTTTGGGAGATTTGCCATGAAAGTTACCATTAAAGATAGTCAAATACTCAAAACAGTTCAACCTGAAATTATCCAAACACATCTACAAGCTACAGGATGGCAGGAAACAGGTAGAATTTATAACGATGCTGGAGCAATTTGGCGATTTAAAAAAGACTCTATTAATGAATATGAAATTTTGCTACCTCTGCAACAGAATTTAGGAGACTATGCTGAAAGAATTAGTGATATTTTGAAAACACTAGAGATAGTAGAAAATAGAAATCAATTTGATATTTTAAGTGAATTTATCACCAATTATCCTAACTTTAATATTCAAGGTATTGTCAAGGAAATATCCACTCCAGAAATTGATAAACTGAGAGGAGAAATTACATTATTAGGTGCAGTATTTGAGAAATTACAAGAAATTAAAACAGTTCTCAATAATCAGGATTATATCTTAGCTATTAAGGCTTATCAAGAACGATTATCAATTAATTGTATGGGTGATTTAATCAAGGAAGATAATCATTTTATTCTCAAAAATCCCAGAAATTTACAAATTGACTGATGAATATTGACTGTTGACGTTGTAATTAATTAGGGTTTGCTGAATAAACCTAAAACCTTGATATATTAAAGGTTAGAGGCTGATAAACACAGAAATTAGTGCAAGGGTTTTGAAGGGTATACCGGAAAAAGTGTGCATTTTTTGGGATTTCAAGAGATGGCAAAGAAATTTTCAAATCTCCTCCTGACTCCTGACTCCTGACTCCTGACTCCTATGCCCTCACGGAAA
>NZ_JACJUZ010000094.1:0-15941 GCF_014299995.1 Sphaerospermopsis sp. LEGE 00249
GTCGAAGGGCGGTGTCGAAGGGCGGTGTCGAAGGGCGGTGTCGAAGGGCGGTGTCGAAGGGCGCAGTCGAAGGGCGCAGTCGAAGGGCGCAGTCGAAGGGCGCAGTCGAAGGGCGCAGTCGAAGGGCGCAGTCGAAGGGCGCAGTCGAAGGGCGCAGTCGAAGGGCGCAGTCGAAGGGCGCAGTCGAAGTAAGCGTGGCGTTAGCCATACTTCTGAACTTCTGAACTTCTGAACTTCTAATAAAATTATGGCTATTTGGTTGACTTTGTGTGGGGTAGTGGTTTTATTAGCTTACCTTTTGGGTTCTTTTCCCACTGGATATCTTGCAGGTAAGTTATTAAAAGGTATTGATATTCGTGAAGTTGGTTCTGGTTCAACTGGTGCCACCAATGTTCTGAGAACTTTGGGTAAAGGTCCGGGGGCTTTTGTGTTATTTGTTGATTGTTTGAAGGGAGTATTAGCCATAAATCTGGTTTATGCTTTATTCAATTTTGCTCCTGGTTATAATGTCATACCTGCAAATTTAAATGTGCAATTATGGCAACCTTGGTTAGTAACTTTGGTTGGGTTAGGGGCAATTTTAGGACATAGTAAATCAATCTTTTTAGGTTTTACTGGTGGTAAGTCTGTGGCTACCAGTTTGGGTATTTTATTAGCCATGAATTGGCCGGTTGGTTTGGCTACTTTGGGGGTTTTTGGTGTAGTTATTGCTATATCTAAAATCGTTTCTTTAAGTTCTATTTCTGGTGCTGTTGCTGTTTCTATTTTGATGGTGGTTTTCCAGCAACCTTTAGCTTATGTTTTGTTTAGTATTGCTGGGGGTTTATATGTAATTATTCGTCATCGCAGTAATATTGAAAGGTTGCTGACAGGTACAGAACCCAAAATTGGCCAGAAGGTAGAAACTGAATCTCAACAAACAGCGTAAATAAAGCCTGGTAATTAATTCCCAGTTTCATGGAATTTGGCTATCGAATACTTGGTTTATTTACGCCGTACTGTACTACCATCTTTTTGTGTGGGCATCGCATCTATAGCGTTTCCCAGTCTCTTGAGGTACACCCTCATTTATTTACTGTTACCAATTCCCAATTTCCAATTTCCAATTCCCTAAGATCAAAAACTCTGTACCTCACTAACTTGGTAAATGCTATATCTATAGATTTCTTGATTTATTTTTCTTTCTTGGGGGGCGAAAATTGATAGTTGAGGGGTTGACTCGGCGCTGGGGGTGCGCTACTATTATAATATAATGGAGTGTTGCTAAAATTTTTAAAATAAGCAATACCCGATTATTAGAGCTTGTAAAGATAACTTTACCAGGAATAAATAAAAAAAGCAATCCCTTTCTAGCCGCCAAATCATAAATTTTTACCTATTTTTGATGCAGTTTCATAATTAAAAATCTATATTAAATTAGAAATTATAAAGTTTTATAACTGATAACTGATTACTAAATGTTGACAAAGATGGTTAAAATAGATAGAAAAGTCTATTTTTACAAGCCGTTATGTCTACAGAATCAAATATTGAAGATGTACAAGCACCAATTAATACTGCACCACCGGAAGTTAAACAGATAATTGAGAGAGTTTGTAGGTTAGAAAAATCAAGACTTGCGAGAAAAAGCAAAGGTGCAATTAATGATGATATTTTAGGAATAATCAAAGAAGCAGTGAAAGAAGTGGTGCAGGAATGAAACTAACCTCGATTAAACTTTGTAATTTTCGTTCTTTTTATGGACAGACTCCAGAAATTACCATTGCGACGGGAGATATTAAAAATACTACAATAATTCATGGGAATAATGGAGCAGGTAAAACCAGTTTATTAAATGCGTTTACCTGGGTGTTATATGAAAAATTTACTGCTGCGTTTGCTGCGACAGAACAGTTAGTAAATAAAAGAGCGATCGCAGAAGTAGAAAATGAACAACCTGTAGAATGTTGGGTAGAAGTTGGTTGGGAACATGAAGGAAACCGATACCGAGCAAAACGCACCTGTCGAGTTTATAAAAATGCTACCAACATGGAAGCAACAAAAACAAAATTAATTATTCAAACCGTAGGAGATGACGGTAAATGGTATTTTCCCATTGAACAAGCAGAAGAGATTATCAATAATATATTACCAGCAAGTTTACATCAATATTTCTTTTTTGATGGGGAACGCATAGAAGAAATTGTGAGGTCTGATAAAAAAGCAGAAATAGCAGAAGCAACAGAAACATTTTTAGGAGTCAAAGTAATTGACTTAGCAATTAGACATTTAAAAGAAGCAAAGAAAACCTTAGATAACGAACTTGCTGCTATTGGTGATGCAGAAACTAAACAATTATTAAAAGAGCAAAGTAAACTAGAACAAGAAATGGAAAGAATTAATAAAAGACAAACAGAAATTAAAAAAGAGTTAGAAAATCAACAGACATTTAAAAAAGATATAAGCAGTCGGTTGATAGAACTCAGTGCAGTGCGAGAATTACAAGAAAGACGAGAAAGTTTAGAAACTCAAAAACGTAGTAGTTATGAAGAACTGAAAAAAACTAAAGAAGCACTGAAAAAGATTATTTCCAAACAAGCATACACAGTATTATTAGGTCAAACAAATGCAAATTTTCGGGGAATTATCAGCGAATTAAAACAAAAAGGAGAATTAAAATCAGGAATTTCTAAAGAATTTGTCGCGGAATTAATTCAAACAGGAAGATGTATTTGTGGAGCAGAATTAAAAGAAGGAGGAAATGGACATTTTCACGTTAAATCACTTTTGAAAAAAACCGGATCTTCCTCTGTAGAAGAAACAGCAATTAGAATGGGAGCGCAAGTTGATGATATTGATAAACAAGCGGATAATTTTTGGGATAATGTTAATAGAGAACAAGCAAGAATTAGTCAGATCAAAACATCACTTTCCCAAATAGAAGGTGAGTTAGATAATATTGAAGAAATCTTAAGAAAAGATCCCAATGAAGATATTAGCGGTTTACAAAAACGGTTAGATGGAATTGAAGCAAAAATAGATGAATTAAACCGAGAACAAGGTGCAAACCAACAGGAAATTTCTCACCTGAAAACAGAAGTTGATGTATTAGTCAAACAAATTGCTAAACAAAAACAAAATGAAGGAAGACAAATTTTAGCACAGCGTCGTATTATTGCAACTCAAGACGCAATTGAAAGATTAACAGAGGTGAAAAATAGACAGGAGAAACAATTTAGATTGCAGTTAGAAAAGCGAGTACAGGAAATATTTTCGGAAATTTCTGTCACTCCTTATATTCCTAAGATTACGGAAAAATATGAACTAACTTTAGTTGAAAATACCACAGGAATAGAAGCACCAGTAGCAGCATCTACGGGAGAAAATCAAATTCTTAGTTTATCATTTATTGCGAGTATTATTGATAAAGTGCGGGAGTGGAGTGAAAAACGAAAAATCATGATGGTTCCTGATAGTAGCACTTTTCCTATTGTTATGGATTCACCTTTTGGAAGTTTAGACGCTAATTCTCGTCGTCACATTGCACAAACTATTCCTAAATTAGCAAATCAGTTAGTGGTTTTAGTGACGAAAACTCAATGGAGGGTGGAGGTTGAGGAGGAAATTATTGATAGAATTGGTAAGGAATATGTGTTAACTTATTATTCTTCTAAACCTGACTGTGAACAGGATTTTATGGAGGTGAATGGGGAGAAATATTATTTGATTCGTCAAAGTCCTAGTGGTTTTGAGTATACTGAAATTGTAGAGGTGGAAAGGGGTTAATTGTTCTCACGCAGAGTCGCAGAGTCGCAGAGAGAAACAGAAAAATTTATCTGCGTTTATCTCTGTTCATCTGCGTTCTATTTTTTATCTCACGCAAAGACGCAAAGGGAAGAAAGCAAAGGAGAAAGAAAAAATGGTTGCTATTTCTGATCGGTTTTATCTCACTCCCCAAGAGTTTTTAGAGTGGGAAGAGTTACAGGAAATTAAATATGAATATCTTGATGGTGAAGTTTTTGCAATGACTGGAGGTAGTATTCCTCATGCTGCGATCGCTTTAAATTTAGCTTCTGCTTTGAAAAGTCATTTACGGGGAAGTAAGTGCAGTGCTTTGATGTCAGATGCAAAGGTTGGAGTTTCTGAAAATGGACTTTTTTTCTATCCTGATGTGGTGGTGAGTTGTCATCCTCAAGATAGACAAGCGATTAAGTTTTTGCAATTTCCTTGTTTAATTGTTGAGGTACTTTCTCAGGGTACGGAAGCTTATGATCGGGGTAAAAAGTTTGAAAAATATCGCAATTTTTCTAGTTTACAGGAATATGTTTTGATTGATTCTCAAAAAATCGGTTTAGAATGTTTTAGGTTAAATGATCGGGGTTTTTGGGAATTACATCCTTTTGTTGAGGGTGATGAAGTACATTTAACAAGTGTTGATTTTCAGTTTCCTTTGTCTTTGATTTATGAAAATGTGGTTTTGGTGGGAGAAAATGAGGAGTTTAAGGATCAAGCAGGTTAATTTTTGATGACAAATATTATCTGCGTCTATCTGTGTTCATCTGTGTTTTATTTTTTTCTCACGCAAAGACGCAATTTCCGTCAGGAGATCCCGCAGGGTAGACGCAAAGGAAAGAAAGCAAAGTTTTGATTTTAGTTAGTACCATTTGTTGTAAAATATTGGGAGTTGAGATTTTAAGATTATGGCGGAATCTGGTAGAATCAGGGTGGCTAAGGATAAGGCTGATTTGGTGAAGTCTTTAATTTCTTCTGATGGGGGAAATGGTCCTTTTCAAACTTTCGCTGATGTGATTGTTTTTGCTGCTGCTTTGGGGGTTAAGTATAAGAAGCGTGTTCCTTTTGAGGAAGTTTCTAAACGTGAACCTGTACCCATCAGGTTAGAAACATTCATATCAATGGGATATGATGTTGTTATTAAATTATTAGGAATTGTAGAAACTGAGAATATTCAAATTTTATCCCCTAATGAGGAGGAATTTGAAAAACAACGTAATGAAATTTTTGAAGAATACGCTAATGGTGGTTTAGAAGTTTTACAAGATGAACTGAGGGGATCAATAGATTATTCTGAACGAATTTTATTGTTTTTGATATGTGATAAAGAAAAGAAAAATGAAGAGAGAGGAGAGTTATATTTAAGCGACTTAATAAATTAAGAATTTATAATTTATTTAATGACACATAACCAGTTATTAAAAACATGAACACTTTATCATTATACTGCCAAAAGTTATCTAACCTGAATGTTAGCAACAGTAAAAAACGTGGTACGGCTTTACATAAACCAATATTGATTTTATCAGTGATAGATTTAATCAGTAGAGATATTATTAACACAAATGAAATTAGAGTTTCAGATGAATTAATTGAAACCTTTGAAAAATATTGGCAGATAATAGGATCACATTCCTATACAGGAGGTTTACATTATCCTTTCTTTCATTTACAAAGTGAAGGTTTTTGGCATTTAGAATTTAAACCTGATTTTAATGGGTTACAACCAAAAACAACCAACAAATTAAAACAAGCTGTAGAATATGCTTATTTGGATAATGAATTATTTGAGTTTTTACAAAATGAAATTTCTAGAAAAGAACTACTAGATGCACTAATAGCCGCTTTTTTTCATGATCAAGATAACCAAATAGATAGCATTTTACAAATTAATCAAAATTTTGAAAATGAAATAATAATACCTGAACCTGCTGAAAATAATCCTAAATATAGATTACAAAAAACAATTATCAGAAATGCTTTCTTTAGAAAAGCAGTAGTTTCTGTATATAGTTGTCAATGTGCTTTTTGTGGTTTAATGGTTAATCAATATCTCAATCAAAATATAGTAGATGGCGCACACATAAAACCATTTTCCCAATTTTATGATAGTAGAATACATAACGGTATAGCCTTATGTAAAAATCATCATTGGGCATTTGATAGAGGTTGGTTTGGTGTTGATGATAAATACAAAATTATTGTTAGTAAAGAATTAGAAGAAGTATCTCCCCACGCTAAACCAATAAAAGATTTTCATGGTGAAAAACTCATATTGCCTAAAATAGAGAAATACTTTCCAGATATTGAAGCTTTACAATGGCATCGTCAAAACATTTTTCAGCAATAACTATAAAACTGGTGGTAAACCAACATCTTGCGGATCAACCAACTTTCCATCAAAACCAATAGTATTATCTTCCATCGTTCTCGCATCAGCTAAAGCTTTACGCAATTGTGCAACCTCCATTTTTTCAGTCATTCCCCCCAAAATATAAACCAACAACTTCACCGCTAACTCCTTACCTGAAACTTGAACCCGCTTTTTATTCGGATCATATAAAACCCCATACCATAAAGAATGGGGAAACTCCATTTCACTAAAACCACCTTGACGATCAAATTTTCGCAACTTCTTAAAAATAGCTTCTAAAGACATACCTTTTTTAAAAACCAAAATTCCCAAAGCTTGCGCTAAAGCAACTTGAGACACTGGACGAAATAAAATATTTGCCTCACCACCACCTTTTTCAAAACTAAAACGTCTTAAATTTGGTGTATCTTCATGATCTAAAATTTTATAACTGGGAAGACTCGCTAAATAATCAAATAATTCTGTAAAATCTGCAATTCCTTCTTGTAATTCTTCATCATCTGGACGTTGAGGAATTAACCCTTTTTCTAAAGGTTTCCAATGGGGGAATTTTTGCCCTAAATATGTAGTAGACATATCCTGTAAAGCTTGCAGTGTAGTCAAAACAGTAGAATTTTTTGCTACTGTAGCACTATTCCAATTGATACGCGGTTTGCGCTTTTCTTTCTCTGCAAAAAGTGGATGTGTCACCGCAATTTTTCGCGCTACAATTGCAAAACCATCATCTTCATTTAACTGTGTTAACTGACCTTTAGTTAAAGGTGCAGCCATTAAATTTACATGAACAAAAATAGACCTAACTCGCTGTTTTGCTTCTGTATAAGTCTCTCCAGTATTCACCGCACAAATAAACTCAATGCCGATTTTTTCCTGTGGTAAATTTTGCAAATCATCAGCATCAATTTGAGAATCATCTATCAATTCTGAAAGATTAATATAACTATCGCTATAAGTTTTATCTTTTTTATATCTTCTCAATTTACCAGTTTGCAGTAATTCTAATAAACCTTGAACTCCCATTAATCTATGCTGACCATCTAAAGCATAAATACTAACATTTTCTTCCGCTACATTTAACAAACCAAAAGAACCATTTTCATCTAGAGGAATAAAATCTGTAGTAGCTTTTTTAGCACGTCCTTCACTATTCCACTCATCTGCTTTTGCATTATCAACCCAAGATTGATTAATTACAACCAATACCGGGGGAAACTTATGGTTTTTTCGTGATGCTAAATATTGTACTAACGCAGCTTGACGCGACCAGTCTAACGGACGTTGCTGAACTTCATCAATACTATCTGCATCAATTTCAATATTCTCGGTTTCGGAATTATAATTTTTTTGCAACAGAGGTAATGTAGAAGCAAAATTAACTCTCTTTGCAAACCATTCTAAAGTAACCGCACCTACATAAGCTTCAACACCTCCCATTTTTGTTTGCTGAACTAGAATTTGGTCTTGTTTGTCAAAAAATGTCTTGAGTAATGTAGATAACATCTGTTGACTTTGAGTTTCATTTTCTGTGTACTGTTGAGAAATGTTACAATTTTGTTCAAATTGGCTGTCCATAAGGTTAATTTTTAAAAACTAAGGTTGAGACTGAGTTGCTTATTTTCCCAAAATATTGGATACTAAAAGTATAGTTTTTAAAAACAATTTTTAAAAGTTAATGTAAACTAACTTAGTATAAATAATTTTTGAATTTGCATTTATCTCAATACATATAATCCAGGTACATCTATATAATTACAGGTAGGGAGTCATGACTATAGCACCACAAACAGACAGTAAAAATCAGCAAAATCGCACTGTAGCGGAATTGGTAGACTATATTCAAGTTCTCACCACAGAAATTCAGGAATTATATTGTTTGGATGCAATACCTTGGGTTGTGGGTTATTCTGGGGGAAAGGACAGTACAGCAACGTTACAACTTATTTGGAATGCTATTTCTGGACTTCCACCAGAAAAAAGAACTAAAACTATTCATGTTATTACCACAGATACGGGTGTAGAAAATCCCTATGTTTCTGCTTGGGTACGTAATTCATTAAAACAAATGGAAATTTCTGCCCAAGAACAAAAAATGCCAATGACACCACATTTATTACAACCAGAAACTAAACAAACATATTGGGCAGGTTTAATAGGTAAAGGATATCCTGCACCCCGTCATACATTTCGCTGGTGTACTGGAAGATTAAAAATTGATCCTTCTAACCGTTTTATTCGTGATGTTGTTAGAGCTAGTGGTGAAACAATTGTTGTATTAGGAACTCGGAAAACTGAAAGTAGAAATCGCGCTTTAATTATGACAAAGAGAGAAGAAGGAAGAATCAGAGATAGGCTTTGTCCTCATCCTAGTCTCATTAATTCTTTGTTATATACACCTATTGAAGATTGGCGTAATGATGAAGTTTGGTTATATTTAATGCAATGGGAAAATCCTTGGGGACATAGCAATAAAGATTTATTTAATATGTATAGAGAATCAACAGCAGATAATGAATGTCCTTTAGTGATTGATACATCTACTCCTAGTTGTGGAAATTCTCGTTTTGGTTGCTGGGTTTGTACCTTGGTTAGCAGTGATAAATCTTTAAACGCAATGATTCAAAATGATGAAGAAAAAGAATGGATGCAACCAATAGTTGATTTTCGTAGAGAATTAGATATTGAACACGATAGAGAAAAAAGAGATTTTCGCCGCATCTGGGGAGAAGTGCAATTATTTGAACGGAATAGAAATGGTGAAACATCAGTTGAACCCATACCCGGACCTTATACAAAATATTGGCGAGAATATTGGTTAAGGAAACTATTAACCGCCCAAACAGAAATGAGAAAAAACGCCCCCGAAAACATGAGAGATATCACCTTAATATCTATGGAAGAACTCAGCGAAATTCGCCGGATATGGTTAGAAGAAAAACACGAATTTGATGATAGTTTACCCCGAATCTATCAAGAAGTGACAGGAGAAGAATTTAAAGATCCCCGTCCTGGTGCAGATTATAGCCTACTGGGTAGCGATGAATGGGAAGTATTAGAAGAAATCTGTCAAGGTGACGCAATGCAATTAGAACTAATGGCGAAATTGTTAGATACAGAAAGACAATTTAAGAAAAAAACGCGCCGAGTAGGGATTTTTGATAGTTTAGAAAAATGCTTTGAAACCAGTTCTCGTTCTCAACAAGATGCTATTGATTATGCCCATTTTAAAAGAGATTTACGACAAGCAGCAAGTGAAGGAGATATAGCCACAATTCGCGCAGCATTTAAACAATTAAATATCGGTGAAACAGCAGAAAAAGAAGAAAATGAACAACCAAATAAACCAGCAAATTTTGCGAGTATGAAATTTAAGAAAAAAGAGGAGTAGATTATGTTACAAACATTACCACAACTTATAGACTTAGAAGAATTTCTTGACTGGTATCCAGATGGATATGGACGGTTTGAATTACATGATGGAGTCATTTTTGAAATGCAACCGACGGGAACACATGAACAGGTATCAGGATTTTTAGCACAGAAATTAAGTGTACAAATCGAACAAAATAACCTACTTTATTTTATCCCCAGACAATGTATTATTAAACCAGTAGATTCTGCCAAATCTGGTTATAATCCCGATGTCATTGTTTTAGATTGGAACGTCATTAATAATGAACCTTTATGGAATAAACGTTCTACAATTACCCAAGGTGAAACGGTTCGTTTAGTAATTGAAGTAGTTAGCACAAATTGGCAAGATGACTATTTAATCAAATTAGCTGAATATGAAAAATTAGGTATTTCTGAATATTGGATCACTGATTATCTAGGTTTAGGTGGAAGAAGATATATTGGTAATCCTAAACAACCAACAATTTCTATACATAATTTAATTGAAGGAGAATATCAAGTTAGTCAATTTACAGGAAATGATGTGTTAATTTCTGCGGCATTTCCTAACTTGAATTTAACAGCTAATCAAATTTTTAGAATAGGTGATAAAAGGTAAAAATAAATCCTTCATTTCTAGAACGAGAAATTGGCTTCTCTGTGCCTCTGTGGTTCGTTTAAAAAACTATTAATTTTTAAATTTTAACTCTCATGATCTTCCTAGAACTCGTACTGCAAAACTTCGGTCCCTACGCTGGTAGACAAGTCATCAACCTTGATCCCAGAATAGATCAAGATAATATTCGCCCTATCATCCTTTTAGGAGGAATGAATGGTGGCGGAAAAACAACATTAATGGATGCTATTCGCCTGGCATTATATGGACAACGCGCCCAATGTTCTACTAGAGGAAACTTGAGTTATAATGATTTTTTAACTCAATGTGTCAATAGTCAAGCTGATCCCATTAATAAAACCCGAATTGAATTAGTTTTTGAACACATCGAAGACGATAAACCAATTCAATATCGTGTAGTGAGAACTTGGGAAAAAAATCCCAAAGACGGTAAAGACTCATTAGGAATTTTAGGAAAAGATGAAACTTGGCCTGTTGATTCTTTAGCTACTATTTGGGATGAATATATAGAAAATATTCTCCCTTTAGGTATTTCTAATTTATTTCTGTTTGATGGGGAACAAGTAAAAGAACTTGCAGAACAAGAAACACCACCTGCTGTAGTTGTAGATGCTATTAATGGACTTTTAGGATTAGAATTAGCTGATAAATTAGCAGTAGATTTAGAAATATTAGTGAATCGTAAGAAAAAGGAAACTGCTGATAAACAAGATTTAGCTAAATTAGAAGAATTAGAAAACCGTTTAGCAGAACAATTACAAAAAGAAAATAATAAACAAAAAGAATTAGAAAAATTAGAAACAGATTTAAAAGATTTAAAAATTCAATATGATGAAGCATTAAATAAATATATTTCTGAAGGTGGAAAACTCGCTGCTGAACGTAGTCAACTAGACACCCAAAAAGAAAATCAAGTTCAAAATGCAGAAAATATCCGTAAATCATTACGTGAATTAGCGGAAGATGTGCTACCATTAGCGTTAATTCCTAATTTATTATCCCAAATTCAAACCCAAGGGGAAAAAGAGTTAAAATTTCAACAAATGCAATTAGCAAAGGATTTGTTAATTGCTAGAGATCAACGTTTACTAAATTTGCTCAATCAGCTAAATTTAGAATTAGAGAAAATTAACAGTATTCAAAATTTCTTAGTTGAAGATATTGATAAATTATATGCTGTTAATTCATCTACAGAAACCACTTGGTTAAATGCTGATGAAGAAAGTTTAACTTTGTTAGATAATCTCGTATACCGTTTACAAATTGCCAAAAATACAGCTAATGCTAAAATATTAGAACTGCAAAATTACGAAGAACAAATACTCACCATAGACAGACAAATTCAAACAGCAGCAGCACCAGAAGCTTATGCAGAATTACAACAAGCTAGGGAAAAAGCCGAAAGAGAATGGAATAAAGCAAATAGTAATGTAGAGTTTTTAAAACGTAATTTATTAGAATTACAAGCAACAATTGAAAAAACCAAAAAAGAACTAACTAACTATACTAGCGATAGTTTGAAATATCAAAGTACAGAACATTTAATTAATGCAGTCACTAAAGTACAAGCAACCTTAAAGATATTTAGAGAAAAATTGACATTAAGGAAATTGAATAAATTAGAAGAAGAAGTAAAAAACTGTTTTCTTTATCTTCTGCATAAATCAGATTTAGTTCATAGAATTGCCATTGATGCCCAGACATTTAGTATATCATTATATGATTTAAAAGGAAAACCAGTACCTAAAAATCGCCTATCAGCAGGAGAAAAACAACTATTAGCGATCGCCTTCCTTTGGGGTTTAGCAAAAGTATCAGGAAAACGTTTACCCGTTGCTATTGACACACCACTAGGAAGACTCGACTCATCCCACAGAAACAACCTAGTAGAAAGATACTTTCCCGCAGCAAGTCATCAAGTAATCTTACTTTCCACCGACACAGAAATAGCCAAAAAAGAAGTAGAACTCCTGAGAGAAAACGAAGCGATCGCCCGTGAATACCTCTTGCAATATAACTCCGGTAAAAGAGAAACTACAATAAAAGACGGTTATTTTTGGTAAAATATCATCTAGTATTTCACAAAGTTAAATATGACAACTCCCTTACTACCAACCTTACAAAAACTTCCCACCAACTTACCCCTAGAAGGTGCGATCACAATAGAAATACAACAAGGAACACCAATATTTCGCGCCTCCATCAGCGTACAAAATCGCATTGAAAACCTACTAACAAAACAACAAAATACAGAACTAACACCAGAAGAAGAACAAGAACTAGACAGTTATGAAGAAATAGATGATTATTTAAGTTTTCTGAATCGCTTAGTGCGTAATATTGCCAAAAATCAAAATATTACAAATATATAACAGTAGTGAATAAAAAAATTAGTGATGCAATTCAGCAACAAGTACGCAAGCGAGCATTAGAACTATGTGAATATTGCCACGCATCAGAAACATGGCAGTATGTATTATTCACCGTAGATCATGTAATTCCCTTGAGTAAAAATGGTCAAGATACAATAGATAACTTAGCCTTAGCCTGTTTTCATTGTAACCGCAAAAAATCCAATAATACAACAGCAATAGACCCGGAAACTGGTAACGAAGTTGAATTATTCAATCCTAGAAAAAACAAATGGAGTGAACATTTTATTTGGTCAAAAGATGGACTAAAAATAATAGGGATAACACCCACAGGAAAAGCAACAATAGCAAAACTATACCTAAACAGAGACAGAATCATCAATATTCGTGCTGCCGATAAAACAATTAACCGCCATCCACCCCCAGAAGATCCCATTTCTTCATAAAAATTTAGCCAGCCAAATTTTACCCTCTTTCTTCCTTCTTACCTTCGTGTCCTTTGCGCCCTTCGTGGTTTATTAATAAAAAAATATGGAATCACCAATAGAACGTATTAGACTATCCCAAACAGCCAAAGATCAACTACTAAAACTCAAACGTAACACCAAAATAGAACAATGGAACATCCTATGTAGATGGGCGTTTTGTCGTTCCCTAGCAGAAACCGCCCCCCCATCACCCGTACCCATCCCCCAAGATAGTAACGTAGAACTAACCTGGAAAGTATTTGGGGGAGAAATGGCTGATATATTGCTATTGGCATTGAAACAACGTTGTCACAACGACGGTTTAGACACCGATAAAGAAACCCTCATCACCCAATTTCGTTTACACCTACATCGAGGAATAGGATACTTAGCCGGAGATCCAAATATTAAGAGAATTGAAGATTTAATAGAAATGGCAACAAAGAAAGTAAAATCCTGATTTTACAACGTTCAGCCGTATCTAGACATGAACTACACAATAGTCATGTCAACAGCAACAATGGTAAGAAAATTTTTAATACATGAACCCAGTACAATCGCTATTAAAAGTATTCGGTAGCCGCAAAATGGCGGCTTTATTATTACTAGGTTTTTCCTCTGGTTTACCCTTATTTTTAACCAGCAAAACCTTACAAGCATGGATGACCATTGAAAAAGTAGATTTAACTGCCATTGGCTTATTTAGCCTTGTTGGTTTGCCCTATTCCTTAAAATTTCTTTGGTCGCCCTTGTTAGACTGGATTAAACTGCCCTTTTTAGGCAGGAGACGGGGTTGGTTAATTATCTTACAAATAGGGTTATTCATAGCGATCGCCTGCATGGCCTTACAACAACCCAAACAAGCCCTACAACTACTAGCCATCAACGCCGTAGCCATCGCCTTCCTCAGTGCCACCCAAGACATAGCCGCCGATGCCTACCGCACCGACATACTCGAACAACTAGAAATGGGTGCAGGTGCAGCCGTATTCGTTTTAGGTTATCGCATAGCATTACTACTCACAGGCTCATTAGCCCTCATCCTAGCTGATAAAATACCTTGGTCTTCAATCTACTTATTAATGGCAGTGGCTATGGCAGTAGGTATTATAGCCACCTTATTTGCACCAGAACCAAAAGAAACCATCCCACCAGAATCTTTAACCGCAGCCGTCATCTTACCCTTTGGTGAATTTTTTCAGCGTCAGGGCATAGTTTACGCCTCTTTAAGTCTCCTGTTCATAGTCTTATATAAACTCGGCGACTCCTTTGTGAATAATATGTCCACGCCGTTTTTGCTGCAAACAGGCTTTACTCAAACCGATATTGGCGCAATTCAAGGTGGCATGGGACTAATAGCCACCATAGTTGGTACACTGGCAGGAGGCGCATTTTTGAGTAAAATTGGGTTAAATCGTTCACTTTGGGTATTTGGTGGGTTGCAAGCAATCAGCAACTTAGCTTATCTTTTACTTGCACAAGTTGGGAAAAATTATCAGGTCCTCTTACTCACAATCAACATCGAAAACTTTTGTGCAGGATTAGGAACAGCCGCCTTTGTTGCTTTTTTAATGAATATGTGTAATCAGCGTTATTCCGCCACACAGTATGCTTTACTTTCTAGTTTTATGGCCGTCAGTCGTGATATTCTAGTTGCGCCAGCAGGTTGGTTAGCAAAAACTACAAGTTGGCCTTTATTTTTTGTGATTAGTATTGTTGCTGCTATACCGGGACTACTCCTATTACCGTTCTTTGCCCCTTGGAATCCCAAACCAGTGACAGCAACCAGACCAGGACTTGAAGAAGAAGAGGATATATGGGAAACCAAGTAGTAATTCTTGTCGGTACATTCGTCCTCGTTGTCACAGGTTTATTACTGGGCTACGTACTCTCACAATTAGTTTTAGGATATCTTATCTTTAGCCCCCTCACTCTCCTGGGAACAATCAGCTTAGTTCTAATTTTTGGCACACTCTATTACGTTTTATTTTGGCAACTAAAAAGAGAACAGTTACAACCCTCCACTCCCAGCTTACCTAATCAAGTAGACGAGGAAATCACAGGTAACTATCTCAAAAACCGACTCATTGCCAGATTATCCGGTGACGTAGCCGCAGCCGAAAGATTAATCGAACAAGCCAAGCAAAATTATCCTGGAATGCCAGAAAATTGGTATTGTGAACGAGTCCTGGATGATTTGGATCGGGATGCACGTTAACCTTTAGTTTTTCCTGCCTCCAAACTCGCTAAAATAAATTAAGAAAAATTTACATTAACTGGTTTTCCACCAGTTACCTCATTATTTACAATCCCGAATATGGCTTTTTTTCGTCAATACATCGCCCCCCTACTCGTAGTTCTAGTATTTTTGATTGCCCTAGTCGCAGTCAGCGCCCGGATTTTCCTACCCTCCGACATGGCCGCACCCGCACCCATTGGAGTGATAGTTAGTAATTTGTAAACAAGGGAACAGGTGACTGGGGACTGGTGACAGTAAAGAAAACTTGAGATTTTAGATTTTAGATTGGAGATACTCAAAACAATCCAAAATCCAAAATCCAAAATCCAAAATTGAATCGTCCCATGCCCAATTTTGACTTTCCTTTGGACGGCTATTCTATTCGCCGAGGTTCTACCTTAGACAAAGCACTATTGGTTAAGTTTATCCAGCGTACTTACCAAGAACTATTTCCTACTCAAGATTTTTCTCACCTCGCCCGTACAGTGGAACAATATTTCTCCACTGACACCCCTTTGTGGTGGGTATATGAAACTCAGGGAACAGGGAACAGGGAACAGGGAACAGAAGGCAGGAGGCAGGAGGCAGAAGGCAGAAGGCAGGAGGCAGGAGGTAAATATTTCTTCCCAGTCCCCAGTCCCCAGTCACCAGTCACCAGTCACCAGTCCCCAGTCCCCAGTCACCAGTCCCC
>NZ_JACJUZ010000095.1:0-15705 GCF_014299995.1 Sphaerospermopsis sp. LEGE 00249
CCCCAGTCCCCAGTCCCCAGTCCCCAATATTTACCAATTTCTCCATCCTCCCTTGGGTGCGGTTTCAGTTTCTCCTTTAAAACCGTGATTTTGCATAAGTATATGGTATTCCGTACTACTTGCCCATCGATCAATTTCCCTGGCTCGCAATACGGGTACTGGGTGGCTTAACTGGGCAGTGCGGGCTTCTTTCACCATTACACCCAGTTCCGTTTTACTGATGTCATCATAAGCACGAGATTGGGCAACAAAAGCATCAAGATTTAATTGAGGTGCTAAGGTGGGAGAACCACCAGCTAACTTCATTAACACAGACATGACAACTTTGGGGTTTTGGGTAGCTAACAAAGCAGCGCGATCGCAAGTAAACTCTGCACAACGTACCCATTCTAATAACTGTGCTTGTAATGTTTGAGCTAAAACCGCACCCACATTAGGTAAAATTGCAGCTGCTAAAATGAGTAAGTTCACAGGTGTTAAATAAACACTATGATCGCATTTGAGATGTCCTAACTCATGGGCAATAACCGCTTGTATTTCTTCTGGTGTGAGCATATCAATTAAAGAAGTATGCAACACCACAAACGGCTGTTTACCCCGCATTGCAAAAGTATAAGCATTAGGGGCAGGATGTTGACGCACGTATAGTTGAGGTGGTTCAATATCTAAAATATTGCAAGCGTCTAATAATAAATTGTGTAAATTTGGTAATTGTTTTTCACCTACCAAGACACTAGCAGCAATATTTTCTACATAAAAAACCTGTTCTGCCATTGGACCTAGCCAATTTCTGACCATCATATCTATACCAGGAATTTGCTTGAGAGTTTTTGTAGCTTCCAAGTCCAGAGGATGACGGAATGAGTCAGCTTTTAAACCAATTAGAGCAGTTTTAACTAAAGACATAATGATGGCAATCAATAAAAAATATTATTCCCACAGATAGTATAGCGATTAGGATAGCGATTTCAGACCCGTGATAAAACCCAATACTTGTGGGTACAGGCGATCGCCTCAAACTCACTCCTGGGAGTACGGGTAACCACGGAGGGTTTGCCCCTACGACTGTATCTAAAAAGATGTCAAAAATTAATTAGGAAGAAATTATCATGTACAACACAACTCAACCTGATCCAGTTCGTTTAGAAATATTCAAAAATCTCTATCAATTTATCGCCGAACAAATGGGAATTGTGCTGCAAAACACAGCAGCATCAGTTAATATTAAAGAACGGCTAGATTTTTCCTGTGCGATTTTTGATAGTTCTGGTTTATTAGTTGCTAATGCTCCTCATATTCCTGTACACTTAGGCTCAATGAGTGAAAGTGTCCGCAGTTTAATTAATGATGTTGGGGACACAATCAAACCAGGAAATGTTTATTTATCCAATAACCCTTATAACGGTGGAACACATTTACCTGATGTCACAGCTATTACTCCTGTATTTTTAGGAACTAACATAGGAACTAAAAACAATATTCCCAGTCCTATATTTTATGTTGCTTCACGTGGACATCAAGCGGATATTGGTGGTATTACTCCCGGTTCTATGCCTCCTCATAGTACCACAATTTTAGAAGAAGGAATTATTTTTGATAATTTTCTCTTAGTGCAAGAGGGAGAATTTCAAGAAACAGCAATCAGAAATTATTTGTTAAATCATCCCTATCCTAGTCGTAATCCTGACCAAAATATAGCAGATTTTAAAGCTCAAATTGCTGCTAATGAAAGGGGAGTACAAGAACTGCTAAAAATGGTTGAGCAATATGGACTAGAAACTGTTAAACTTTATATGCAGTTTGTTCAAGACAATGCAGAAGAATCTGTGAGAAGAGCAATTGATGTTTTAAAAGATGGATCATTTATTTATGAAATGGATAGCGGTGCAAAAATTGAAGTTAATGTAAAAATCAACAGAGAAACCCGCAGTGCCAAGATTGATTTTACTGGAACATCTGCACAATTAAATAGTAATTTCAATGCCCCCAAAGCTGTAACTCAAGCGGCGGTTTTATATGTCTTTAGAACTTTGGTTGATGATAATATTCCCCTCAACGCTGGTTGTCTCAAACCTTTAGAAATTATCATCCCTCAAGGTTGTATGTTAAACCCAACTTATCCCGCAGCAGTAGTAGCAGGAAATGTAGAAACTTCCCAAACAATTGTTGATGCTTTATATGGTGCTTTGGGTGTGATGGCAGCTTCCCAAGGAACAATGAATAATTTTACTTTTGGTAATCAGAAATATCAATATTATGAAACTATTTGCGGTGGTTCTGGTGCAGGAATAAATTTTGATGGTACTGATGGGGTTCATACTCACATGACTAACTCCCGCTTAACTGATCCTGAAGTTTTAGAAACTCGTTATCCTGTGCAAGTGGAAAGTTTTGGTTTGCGTTCCCATAGTGGAGGGAAAGGAAAATATTGCGGGGGTGA
The DNA here is from genome assembly GCF_014299995.1 of Sphaerospermopsis sp. LEGE 00249. Lineage (NCBI taxonomy): Bacteria > Bacillati > Cyanobacteriota > Cyanophyceae > Nostocales > Aphanizomenonaceae > Sphaerospermopsis > Sphaerospermopsis sp. LEGE 00249. Next base: position 2,441 of record NZ_JACJUZ010000095.1, read on the forward strand.
TGGGGTGATCCGTCGTATTAAATTTTTAGAACCGATGACTGCTAATATTCTCTCTGGCCATCGTCTGGTTCCTCCCTTCGGTTTAAATGGTGCTGAAGCGGGAAAAATAGGACGCAACTGGGTACAAAGACAAAATGGCACTGAGGAAATTTTAGGTAGTACCGCTACCGTAGAGATGCAACCAGGGGATATTTTTGTGATCGAAACTCCAGGAGGAGGAGGTTGTGGTTAAATGAAGCTACACAGGCAAAACCTGCCTACGCGGGTTATGTTTTCCACCAGTGTCAGTTCATAAACTGTCACTCTCTACACTGGCTATTTGGTGTCAAAAGAGATATTCTTATCTGATGCAAGGAGTGATACCATTTCACTCATGTTTGTTACAGGTTATCTTAACAGTGCTTTCCCTAATAGCAGTGTAGAAGATTTAATCAGTTGCATACTGTGAAATGGTACAACGTTATACGGGGGCTGCCTGAGTAAGCAAAAAGGACTCAGGCGCTTTTTCGTGTATAAAAAAAATGGTGATTTTTCTGGTATCAATTTGTTCGTTTGTAATGGTACTGGAAAAGATGGGAAAATACAGGGCAGGGTGCAAGGAGAAAAAAGTTAGTGTTTTCCTCTCTCTATCAATAGCGGATTAGCGGTTTTTGTGGTTAAATGATAGGTAGGGGTTGCTGAGAAAGTCTTTCCGTGAGGGCATAGGAGTCAGGAGTCAGGAGTCAGGAGTCAGGAGGAGATTTGAAAATTTCTTTGCCATCTCTTGAAATCCCAAAAAATGCACACTTTTTCCGGTATACCCTTCAAAACCCTTGCACTAATTTCTGTGTTTATCAGCCTCTAACCTTTGATATATCAAGGTTTTAGGTTTATTCAGCAAATGATAGGTAGGAACAGAAATCACTGTGTCGTTGCTAAAGGCAGTGAAATATAGATGGATGCGGAGGATATTAAACGGCGCTATGCCGCTGGAGAGAGATATTTTCTATCTGCTCACTTGGTTGGAATCAAGTTGATTGATGCTTATTTACCGGGAATCAATTTGTGGGGAGCAGATTTAAGTGATGCTAATCTCGCTAAAGCTAAACTTTGGGGTGCAAATTTGAGTAGGGCAAATTTAGCTGATGCTAATTTGACTAGGGCTAATTTGTGTGGTGTTAATCTCTCTGAAGCTAATCTTCGGGGTGCGAGGCTGCACTATACTAAGTTATATGGTGCGAATTTGAAGGGCGCTTGTTATGATGACAGCACGCGCTTTTCTAAGGGTTTTGATCCCGTTAGTCACGGTATGCGGAAGTTGTGAAACTTTGGTTTTATTGTTGGTGATGGGGATAAATTGGGCGATCGCATTCTCTTGGATGATAGGAGGGCGATCGCACACAACTTTATTTTTATTATTGGGGTAAAACCTTCTTTTAGTGTCAGTTTTATGATTAATTAGTTAATGTCCTAACCAACCTATCCACTGATATAAAATTTTAACCCAAAATTCAGCAATTGAGCAATCCACTTTTGCTAGTTTCAATCCCTAATAAGCATTATTTAATGTTGCAATAATTTGTTCTAAGATTGTAATTGAAATACTACCCACCCTAAAAGGGTAGAGATTCTGGGCTAAACATTAGAAAGACAACAATGGCAGCTAAAGATAAGTTTCATACTGTGGTGAGAAGAGCTTTAGAAAAGGAGGAGTGGAAGATAACTGATGATCCCCTACGACTGGAAGTTGGCGGAACCAAATTTGAAATTGATTTAGGTGCAGAGCAACTTTTGGCCGCAGAGCGGGGCAAAGAAAAAATTGCAGTTGAGATTAAAACTTTCCTGAGTGATTCGCCACTAACCGATTATCATGCCGCATTAGGACAATTTTTGAATTATCGACTTGCTTTAGAAATCAGTGATCCAACTCGTATTCTCTATTTGGCAGTACCAATAGGTGTTTATGAATCTTTTTTTAAGCGGGAATTTGCCCAAATTTCAATAGAGAGATATCAGATTAAACAAATTATTTATGACCCAATTGAAGAGGTAATTTTACAATGGATACCATAGTATCTTATCGCAATATCATTCAGTCGTTGTTGACTGCTTATGCTGCCATCCCAATAGCCAATGGTAAGATTGATTGTTACACTGTTTTTGATACTAAACAAGATCATTACCAAGTCATGAATGTTGGATGGGATGGCCATCGGCGTGTCTATGGTTGTGTTTTACATTTGGATATTAAAGAGGGAAAAATCTGGATTGAGCAAAATATGACGGAAATGATGGTGGCTGAAGAACTTGTAGCGCGAGGGGTTGCAAAGGAAGATATTATTTTAGGTTTTCAAGCTCCTGAAATGCGGGAATATACAGGCTATGGAGTTGCTTGATTGTATCTTCATCACAATTACAGCAGTTTCAAAGAAATTTTCAAATCTCCTCCTGATTCCTGACTCCTGACTCCTGACTCCTATGCCCTCACGGAAAGACTTTCTCAGCAACCCCTAGATATATATAGTTTTCAAGGTTCGGAAAAACGTTGAAACCAAGACAGGGTAAGGTGCGCGGGTGGTTGTTCTACACAAATAACTCCCAATCCTTGCAGAGAGAGAGATCCAGGCATTTTTTTCAACACCTCAAAATTTACACCCACCCATCCGCGCATTTCGGACTACAAACTAACCTTCCTCCGCTGCTGGTAAAGGAAAAACTTCCCCAGCCAAATAATCAGAAAAATGCTTCTGAAAATATAACCAAGAAGTCATATCTTCCCCTTCTATAAAAGCATTCGGCGCTTGCTTATACAAAGGCACACGGTTATTAATTTCCGCTTGTAACAGTGGGGGTAACTCTGTAAAACCGCCCACCTTGCCACCGGTAGCACTATATATAAGTTGTCCTGGTTGTTCACCCATCTTCATCCAAGGCAACCATTGACCAATTCTATCCCAACTTAATTTTAATTCTGTAACGGAATTAAGTTCTGAGTTGAGCAAATCTGCACTCTTGACAGTAATTTTAAATAACTCAGCCGCTTGATAAGTTGGAGATGGGCAATATGGGGCAAACTGGGGATCTTCTGCCAAAGGGTTGGGATAATGGGGAAACAGATCAAAAACAAAGGTAGTATTTTCACCTTCCACCTGTACAGGCAGTTTACCTTTAAACTTACCTTGTACGGGATTATTAGCCACGTGCATCACCGTCACAGTTTCCCCAGTCCAGGGATTTTCCCATTTTCGTAAAATTTCATCTGTTTCTGGGTTGAGGTAATAAGTCAGTTCCCTAGAAGTAAAATCCCAACGACCTTCCGCAGTGGGAATACACCGACTTACACTCATACCGATAATTTTAAATAAAAGTTGTCGCTTTTCCCCAGGGACAAAACTATAAATTTTACCTGTCCAAACTAAAAAAGTAGATTCATTAGCATCTAAGGAAGAACGAGTTTTCACCCATTGTTGGGCATCAACTTCTTGGATGTGGGCTACCATATTCTGTATATTTTCTCCTTATGATTATAGTAGGGACTGGGGACTGGTGATTGGGGACTGGTGACTGGTGACTGGGGAAGAAAATTTTAGATTTTATATTTTAGATTTTAGATTGGAGTTGACAAAAACAATCCAAAATTCAAAATTCAAAATACATAACTCCTGACTCCTGACTCCTGACCTAACTTTTTGCTACTAAAGTCCAGAAATAACCATCTGGGGCAACAAAAGAAAAACTCATTTCTCCAAATTCATTATTTACAATATTAGTAAATTTCTGTACATTACTTGCCCGAATTTTATCAAAATAATTGTGTATTCCTTGCACCCGATAAGTGTAAAGACACATTCCTAAACTTCCTGGTTGAGCAAATGTAAAATGTGATTCTAAGGGTATATTTTCTGGAAAGCGTACAATATAAAGTCTACCACTGCGAGCTTCCATTAAGTTAGTTTGAGAAGAACGGGGATCATCAAAAGCAGTAACTATAAACTTTTCCCCTGGATGGAGGTCAAAAAAATCTCGTCCTGCAAAAGAAGATTCATAGCTGGTTTCTATATTATCTCGCACACGCAACAAACCCAAAACTTCTTCATAAAACCGCAGGGTTTCTTTACTGTCGTCTTGAACTACTAACCCCAAATGGGTAAATTGACTGGTGCTAAAAGGTGCATTGTGATTTATTTTGCCATAGTAGGGCATGACATAACCAAAGCGTTGAAATAACACCTGTCGCGTCAAAGGTTGCAGCAGTAGCATTTCTCTGACTCCTACGGCTGGATCAACAAAGGGACGGTTTTTGTATTCTTTTTGATAAATGACTTCCCAGTAAGGGTAAGTATATCTAATTGTATGACCTGCGGCTCTTGCATTTTCCCCATGATTTAAAATCCCTAATAAATCAGCGGTTAAAGTCGTAGTCCAGCGATTACCCTTGATTTTCATGGAACTAATACCCAAACCTTGATTTGTGGGATTTTCCCAAATCATCAATCTGATTAAACCATGATCTGCATCTTGGTGATTAAGACGAATTGCTTTTAAAGAGGAGTTTACCCCATATAATTGATACGCTGTTTCTGCGTTTAATTCTCCCACTGATCCAATGCGATAACCAAATTGTTGCCAATATTGAATTGCTAAAATCGGCTCTGGAACGCCAATACAAACTTCATAGATACCTTCAATTGTCGTGGTTTTTGCTTGAGTCATGGTTCAATCAATTTAAGTGTAAACTGTTAGTGCATAGGCAAAGTCGGGAACAGTGGAAAGCCAGCCCGGAAAGCGAACTAGGTGCGATCGCTTAAAAAGTTCACCAATTTTTGGTCTTTTCCTATGAAGTGTCAGCAGTGAGAGAATATCAAGTGCGGAAATTTCCCCAAAAGTAGACTCACACTTTTATACTATTTGAGAGATGTTCCCACATCTAAAACTGTAAACTTGATATAAATTAGATATAAATTAGGTATAAATTAGGTATAACCTAAATATACATTAGGTATAAATTAGATTTTTGATAGATTTTTGATAGATTTTTGATAGATTTTTGAAGAATTACGCATTTTCCTCAAGGATGCTTTACTATATTGTATAAGTTATGTCAAATCATGAGCGATCGCTTACTACCTCTGATTCTGCTTTATTAAATCAAATAGTCTCTCAGGTCTGCCAAACCATAATTACTATTCAACAACAGCAGCCAGAATTATTAATGGAAAAGTACAGAAAAGTCCAATGGCAAAAAACAGCTAATCAATCTGCTTTGAGTGCTAAATTTACAGAATTACTCAGTCAAACTCGCAGTAGGAAAGAACTAATAAATAAGCTACAACTATATTTAAAAGCTTTCCTAGTTCCCGCAGCTTTAAATGTACCAATCATATCAGAATTAATTGCTGAAATTAGAAATCACAATCCTGTTATATCTGATTTAAATAGCTGTTTAAATTCTACATTGTTTCCTGCTTTAGTACCAGTAGGAATAGGGGTTTTACTTTTAGATGCGGAAAATTTACAACTTAATATCAATACAGAAAAATTTTTAGGAACTATTTGTCAATGTCCTATTCAAGTGAAAATTGCCTTTGCTAATTGGAGTAATCGGGGTAAACTAGATGTAGAATTACATGAACGTGGCTATGATTTGATTCATGTTCCTGCTGGTAGGGATAATGCAGATGGAAAAATGATTGCTTTTGGTTCTTCTATTCATGAACTTTATCCCAAAGCTAAAGAAGTTTTTGTTTGTTCATCTGATAAGGTAATGACTAATTTATGCAACCATTTACAGCAACATGGGTTAACAGTATATCAAGTCAGTCAGCACGGGGAAAATATCAATATCTTCAATAATGCCACAGGTGAAACTATTATCAATAGCATTAAACCCTTACCAGAAATACCATCTATTGATCAATTTGTTCTGCAAGTTAAACATTTAATTAAAGAAGAACAAAAGCAAACAGCTAATTATTGGATTAAACTCTCTCAAATTTCTAAATTATATAAAACGAAATATCAAGTAAATATTAGTAATGTCATTGCTAAATATTTACCAGGTAAACGAGCGAGAGATATTTTTATTAGCTATCCAGCAGATTTTGTAATTCATCAAGTTGATGATGTAGGAGAATTATACATCACGCTTTTTGAACAACAACATTTTTCCCAAAAAGAAGATATTAATCCAGCAGAAAATAATAAAAACTCTCAGGTTAAAAATAACTCATTAGTGAATAGTTTAACCACCAAATTAGATTTAGAAAAGGCCATAAAAAATATTTTGTCAGAGTTAAGCAAAGAATCTAAAAATGAAAGTTGTGATATTAGTATTTTAGCCAGTAAATTTAAGCAAAAATATGGTAAACCGATTACTGAACAAATGAAAGAGTTACAAATAGGTGGTACATTTGCCAAGTTTTTACAATCTTGTAGTGATTTTCAAGTTCAACTCAAAGATAATAAATGGCAAATAAGTAAACTGGATTCTCCCAGCCCTGCATCTGTGTTATCATCTGTTTCATCAACTAAGATCAATTCTGCTGCTGACTTAGAAAAAGCACTAAAAATGATTCTCACAGAGTTAACGAAAACAGCAAACAACAACTATGTTGATATTGGGATTTTAGGCATTAAATTTCATCAACAATATGGTAAACCCATCACTAAGCAAATGAAAGAGTTACAGATTAATGGTAGTTTTATCAAATTTTTACAGTCTTGTAGTTCTTTCCAGATCCAGCAGAAAGGAAATAAATTTAAAATAGTACCATCTGTCACCATGACATCAGGATAAGTATATTAGACCTCTCCGAAAAAGATGTAGGGACAATTCATGAATTGTCTCTACCAAGGTTTTCAAATTACGCATATTTAATTTTCGGAGATATCTAATAAGTTTTTGAATACTACTAGAACGTCGATTCAGTAATGCTAGGTAATCTGTTTTTACCTTGTAGGGGGGAAGCATTCGGACAGAATATCAATGGTTTCAGTGATAGGTTATCACCCGAATGCTTCGCCCTTACGATTAATGAATCGGTGTTCTAGAGGGTTTAGGCTTTTGTAAGGATGTATGCTAAAATAAAGCCAAGTTTAGTTGCTTTTTTCACAAATACTATTTATGGAGATTGAAAAAATGCTAAACAATCAATCTATTACCGAAATGACTTTACAAGATTTAGAATCATTGATTGATAGAATTGTTGATCAAAAAATTAATCAGATTAATGTTGCTAAAAACAACATGGAGAAAAATATTGTCGCATCATTGACAACTGATGCTGCTATAAGTGTCGGTGAAGAAATTTTAGAAGATTTTCATCCATTAGTTCAATCTGATGGTATTTTTAAAGACGATCCTTTCTTTGATGATTTTGTTGAAGAAATGGCTAAAAATCGCCGTGAATTACATGGAGAAATAGGTGAAAATGACGAATAAAACTGATATTCTTGATTTTGAAAATCAAATGTCCACTAAACTAATCTCAAGTATAAAGGTGAAATTATGCAACTAGAAGATTATTTTGAATTTTTAGACCCAGATGATATCCGTATTAAGGGACATAGAATCGGTATTGATCATGTGATTGATTATTACTTGCAAGGGTTTACACCTGAACAAATTCTGGAAGAGTTGCCGTCACTGAATTTAGAAAAAATTCATGCTACTATTACATACTATCTCCATAATCGTGCGGAAATAGATGCTTATATGTTGCGGTTGGCTAGGTGGAGGGAACAGCGTTATCAAGAAGCTGCTGCTAATCCCTCTCCAATGATACAGCTTTTGAGAGCAATCAAGGCTTAAAGTCATGATGAAACGATTGTAACTGAGTCAATCTTAGCAATTCCTGGTAAGATGATAACGATTAGATTAATTTTTGTAACACAATATACTGGTTTTCAGGAAATATTGGTATTATACCGTAATAAAATTAATTTATTCAGCTTTCCATAGGTTTTATAGCTTAAAAATGTACTTATAATTTTAAACAATATATTTTTAACATAACATTAAATATAAATCCAAGCAAACTAACAACAGGACTAAGTATTAAAAATGGCTAAAATGTTTCCTCCAGACGGTCCATGTAATCCTGATTTATATGGAGAAAAGATAGTATATGGTCTACTTTCTCAACTTGACGATAACTTTTATATTTTCCAAGATAGATATTGGGTTTTCAAAAACAAATATAAATGTAGAACAGAGACCGAAACAGATTTTTTATTAGTTCATCCCCAGAAGGGTCTTTTAATTCTTGAAGTTAAGGGAGGAACTAGATTTTCCTATGATGGCGAAAATGATAAATGGAAATCTGGTGATGATATTTCTTATAAGAATCCATATACAAAACAATTAGCTAATTCTAAAAAGTTACCTTTATTTTTAAAAGAAAAAATACCTAGCTTAAAAAATAAATGGTTTAATTGTGGATATGCAATTTGTTTTCCTCATATTGATATATTAGAAGGTAACTTAGCTCCCTTTATGGAGAAAGAAGTGACATTATTTAGATATGATCTAAATAATTTAAGTATGAAAATTAATGAAATATATAAATATCATAGCCTTCCTTCTCATAAACCTCTTGGAAAGAGAGTAGTAGAATCAATCAAAGATTTAATTAGTCCTCAAATTGAGTTCAAAAAATCTCTTAGTGCAGAATTAGAAGATGAGCAAGAAAAAATTATTCGTCTTACTAAGGAACAGCAAAAAATTTTAGATGGTTTTTATTATAAAGCTAATCAACCTATTCTGATTGAAGGACCTGCTGGAACTGGAAAAACACAACTTGCAATATCTCAAGCAATATCGGATATCAAAGCAGATACATTTGTTCTATTTATTACAAGTTCCCAAGAATTAAAAAATTATATTAGTTATGAGATTTCTCTGCATATAAATATAAATACAAGTAATAAATATTTACAAATCTTAACTATTCAGGAAATGAATTTATTTCCAAATATTTTAGATGGTAAAATTAATGAGGAATATGCAGAAATTAGAATTATTATTGATGAAGCACAACAATTGGAAGTAAAATTTTTAAGAGAAATAGCTGAATATACACAAGATATATCAATCATTTCCATACTAATGTTTAAAGATGATTCTCAAAAAACTAAGGAAAATGAGATACAACAAATATTTAGACCATTTCAGTACACTTTACAACAAATCATAAGAAATACAGCTGAGATTTTTGATTCTTACAAAGAATACATCAGTCCAAGTTATAAGAAAATTCAAAGACCACGAAGACATTTCAAGGAAGTTATTACAGAATATTATACTAATGATGAAGAAATGATTAATATTGTTGTACAATTAATTTTGAGGATGATAACTGTAGATAAAGTTATACCTAAGAACATAACAATACTATTTTCTAATATACCAAATGATGAGATTTTAGAAGCAACTAATTTATTACTACAGAAAGAACAGCTTGTTTTGAAAAAATTTGATTTATCCAGTAATGATAATACTAATAAAGCCAAATTAATTACCTGGTCAACTCGGCATGATTTTCAAGGGCTTGAAAATCATATAATTGTATTAGTTGAATTAGAACCTGCAACTTCTGAAACTATTGTTGTAAGGAGATTAAGATATATCGGTAGATCAAGGGCTTGTAGTATATTATATCTCTTACTAAGAAAAGATGTAGATTCAAATATCGAAAATATTGCTGATATATTTTAGTTATAATCTAAAATATCTACCCCTATTTTATCTTGACTATTAGACAATTCTGTAAAATCAAAATAATCAAAAAAGTTGAAGCTATTTTTTTGTTCAAGTATTGATGATAAAATTCTTGAAATATTATGCGAAATGGGTCTAGATATATAATTATTGATGTTATTTCTAAATAAATCCTCATCAAAATACTTACCATTATCTCTGTGAGATAATATCCATATCGCATATAAAGCGTTAAGATTCAAGTCTATTGATTTAGTAGATAGGAAACTTTGAAATATAATAATCAATTTTTCACAAAGTTTTTGATTATTCTTCACCATCATTAGTATATAAGGAGGATCTTTTTTTCTAGGTTTAACTAAATTATGAATTAATCTTGTCCTAGCATAATGTATAATATTTGGGTTTTTAAAAACCTCATTCATTGCTTTATAACCTGCAATAATAACATCACTGGTATATCCAAAATTTATAATTTTTACAATACTCCAAGTATTTTTTCTAATTGTTTTAGGATATTCTTGAATTATTTCTGGAATTTTTGATATTAAATTTATAACTAAATCTTCATCATATTCGTCAAAATTACTTAAATCGAATAAGTAGGATGTTACTGTATAACTATCTTCTTGATTTAAAGTAGAATTTAAATTAATTTTTTTAAAATCTTCCGATCTTTGCTCAAAATTGATATTATTTAAATCATTTTTCACACTTAATATCTCTTCATTTAAGTGATCAGGTAACGAAATTTCATGATCTTTTCTAAATAGCTCTTCTACAGATTTAGGATTTTGAATAATTTCTGTTTTAGTAGAGTTTAAATTTAAGCCTATTCTATGCAATTCTTCCTGAAGAATATTAACGGCTCTAATTGCCTCTTGTTTTGTATTTGTAACTATTTTAATATCATCAACATATCTGGCATAATTAAAGTTATGAGAAATCATTAATTCATCTAATTGACTAAGTAATATATTGGCGAGATATCCTTCTGTGCTATTACCAATTAATAAACCTTGTTGTTTTTTCTCTGATTTTAGTGAACTATCCACTACAGAATAGAACTCAACTTCTGGTCGTAAAATTTGACGCAACAAAGGTTCATATTTTTGGGGTAGTATATTACCTACTAAATTAAAAATTGAATTAACTAAGTAATCATGAGATATTGCATCGTAAAATGATGTTATATCAGCTTTTAAAACATAAGAATCTTTTTCCTCTTTATTATATTTTATAATTAAATCCTCAGCCCATTCTATAAATTGTTTGTGTTGAGGATAATATTCCCGAAATAAATATATAAATCCACTTTTAGACCGTTGGGTTCTATTAGCAAAACTTGTTTTAATAAAGGAGTTTTCAACTGCTAGTGCAAGGGTATTTACAAGATGATATCTAACTGCTAATTCTTTAAATGGAATATATATACATCTTCTCAAGAAAAAGTCATTCTTGGGATAAGAATAAGCAAATGATCTATCTTGTATATAAGGTTGTGATAGTGAGTAAATATTATGGATATATTCAACTAATTGATTAATTTTAGTATCATTTTTGCAGTTAATATGTAATTCAAAAAAGTTACAAACATGATCATCATTTAATCTGCTATAAATAGAATAATAAATAGAGTTTCTTATTAATTTTAAATCAGTCAGATAATCTTCTAAATTAAATTTAATCATAATTAAACATCAAATTAATTTTTCAACCTATACAAATTATAATTTTTTTCTATTTTTCGTAAATGAAGGACAAAGCCTAAAAACTTCATCCTTCACCCCTATTTAATTACGCTTCATCCAAAGCTGCAATACCAGGTAAAACCTTACCTTCCAACAACTCCAAACTAGCACCACCACCGGTAGAAATGTGGCTCATTTGATCAGCCAAACCAACCTTTTCCACAGCCGCTACAGAGTCACCACCACCGATAATGGTAGTTGTGCCGGTTTTGCCGATTTCTGCTAAAGTATGAGCGATCGCCTCAGTACCCACAGCAAATTTATCAAACTCAAACACACCCATTGGACCATTCCAAATCACAGTCTTACAATCCGCTAAAGCCTCTTGGAAAACCTTCACAGAATCAGGACCAATATCTAAACCCATCCAACCATCAGGGATTGCTTCAATGCTGACGGTTTGAGAGTTAGCATCAGCAGCAAAGTTATCTGCTAACACCACATCGGTGGGTAATAGCAAAGCTACACCACGTTCTTTAGCTTTCGCTTCCAAAGACTTCGCCAACTCTAACTTATCTTCTTCCACCAAGGACTTACCAACACTTAAACCACGGGCTTTGTAGAATGTAAAGATCATTCCCCCACCGATGATCAACTTATCGCACTTTTCCAACAAAGTTTCAATCACACCAATTTTGCTGGAAACCTTAGAACCACCGATAATAGCAGCCAAAGGACGTTGAGGAACTTCAATTGCACTTTGTAAATATTGCAACTCCTTCTCCACCAAATAACCAGCTACGGAAGGGCTTAAATACTTAGTTACACCTTCAGTAGAAGCATGGGCGCGGTGTGCAGTACCAAAAGCATCATTTACATAAAAATCAGCGTTTGCTGCCAATTTTTGAGCAAATTCGGGGTCGTTCTTTTCTTCTTCCTTGTAAAAGCGGACGTTTTCTAATAACAGCACTTGGCCATTTTCCAAAGCTGCAACCTTAGCAGCTACATCATCACCGATGCAGTCATCAGTTTTGACCACTTCTTGTCCCAACAACTCAGAAAGACGTTTAGCGACGGGAGTTAAACGCAATTTATCATCTACACCCTTGGGACGACCGAAATGGCTTGTTAAAATGACCTTAGCACCCTTTTGGGTCAAATCTTGGATAGTTGGTAGCGCTGCCCGAATCCGAGTATCATCGGTAATGTTGCCTTGATCATCAACAGGCACGTTAAAATCAACCCGTACCAAAGCACGTTTTCCAGAAATATCAGCAGCAGATAAACTTGCTAAACTTTTTTTCGACACAGCCAAATTCTCCTGATTATCTTTTTGTTATTGTTTGGAAAGTATCACCATCCAGATTTTACCGGAGTAAGGGGTGTGAAGATTAATTTATGTTTAAAACAGTTCTATTTCCCATTGACCAAAGTCGTGAAGCGCGAGAAGCCGCTGACGTAGTTACCAACATCGTGCAGAAATACAACAGTCGTTTGGTATTGCTGTCAGTAGTGGAAGAACCCTCCCCAAATGGAGATGCTGGCAATATCATGGGTTCTCCAGAGGTAGTTGCTAAACTCCTAGAAAATGCCCAAACCTTATTTTCTCAGCAAGGTATTACGGCTGAAGTATTAGAAAGACAGGGTAAACCCGCTTTTACTATCTGTGATGTTGCTGACGAGATAGGAGCAGATTTAATTATTATGGGTTTTCGCGGACTGGGTTTAACTGATGAAGGCGCAAATGATAGTGTCACAACCAGGGTGATCAATCTTTCACCTTGTCCTGTTTTGATTGTGCCTTAGATCAGGGAACAGGTAATGGGTAATGGGTAATGGGTAATATTATTCCCAGTCCCCAGTCACCAGTCCCCAGT
>NZ_JACJUZ010000096.1:0-14529 GCF_014299995.1 Sphaerospermopsis sp. LEGE 00249
ACTAACACGAATAACTTTCTTCCTTAACATGATCTCGACCTCAATACTATAATCATAGCATACCACGAGGAGATTTGTGGAGGTTTTACCAGAAATGTTTAGGTATATAGCCTACAGTCCCAACCCCGCTAATTTCTCCATACTTTGTTGAATTTCTAACTCCAACTTAGCTAAATTAGCCAGTATCTCCTGGGGTGGTAAATGGTCTACCTCCTCATGTACCACTTCCTTGTAACGATTAAGACTTAAATCATACCCTTGAGCCGCAATATCCGCCCTTGGGACACAGAAAGTTTGAGCGGTGCGGGGGCGTTCTCGTTCTGTAGTATTACGTACCTGCCACCGTGCTAAAATATCAGGTAAATTATTTTTACTATGTTCCTCCGGGGTTAACTGCACAGCCGGCACAGATCCAAGTTTATCCTCAGTTAACAAAGGTGTTCTTTTATCGTCTAAACTCAATCCATCGGCATTGACATCATAGAACCAAACAAAATCAGTTCCTCCCGAATTGGTTTTAGTAAAGAGTAAAATCGCCGTAGAAACTCCCGCATAGGGCTTAAACACACCACCAGGGAGGGATATGACCCCATCTAGCTTTTGTTCCTCTACCAGTATTTTCCGCAATTCTTTATGTGCTTTAGAAGACCCAAACAGCACCCCATCGGGGACAATTACCGCCGCCCTACCCCCTGGTTTCAGCAATCTTAAAAATAAAGCTAAAAATAATAACTCTGTTTTCTTAGTTTTAACTATTTCTAATAAATCCTTGGCTGTGTTTTCATAGTCTAAAGAACCAGCAAAAGGGGGATTAGCCAATAATAAAGTATAGGTTTCCTCATCATCTGCGTGTTCCTGTGCTAAGGAATCTTTATATCTAACATCAGGATTTTCTACACCATGCAGGAGCATATTCATACTGCCAATTCGCAGCATGGTATTATCAAAATCAAACCCGTGAAACATCTGCTGGTGAAAATGTGCTTTTAGCTTGACATCTGTTAACACCTGGGGGTGATGTTGACGTAAGTATTCATTAGCAGTCACTAAAAAGCCACAGGTTCCACTAGCAGGGTCACAAATTACATCCCCCGGTTTGGGTGCTGTCAGTTCCACCATTAGCCCAATAATATGGCGCGGTGTTCTAAATTGCCCATTTTGTCCGGCTGAGGCAATTTTACTTAACATATATTCATACAGGTCGCCTTTGGTGTCCCTGTCATCCATTGGGATATTAGCGATCAAGTCCACTACTTTAGCAAGTAGCGCGGGGGTGGGAATGGTAAAACGAGCATCTTTCATGTGGTGGGCATAGGTCGAGTCATCACCACCTAAAGTCCGCAGAAACGGGAAGACAAATTCATTCACCACAGCATACATTTCTGGCGGTGCGAAATGCTGAAACCGCGACCAACGCAAATGATCATAGGGGCGTTTTTTTAGCGGTTCTCCCGACTCGGATTTTTCTAATACATAATCTCCCTCTGGGAAAATACGCCGTTCCATTGGCTTTTTGAGTCGGGTAGCTTTGTTTTCTGCTAAGGTATGCAGGTCATCCAGACGACGCAAAAATAACAGGTAGGTAATTTGTTCAATTACTTCTAGGGGGTTGGAAATACCACCAGACCAAAAAGCATCCCAAATTTTATCTACTTGACTTTTAATTTCCCCTGATATCATGTTTTATGTTTATCCAGTAATTAATAAGTACGCAAGCAAAATTAATTGTAATTGCACATAGTTATTGAAGAAAAAATCTCTGTAAACCTTACCTGTTCCTTCTCCTAACCTGAATAATTAATACAAGCAAGATGCTTGTGTTACTGTAACTTCAGGTTTTTTGATTATATAGTTTAGCCGGACATCAGCTTATAAAGTAAGCGATCGCCCAGTTTTTTCTGAATTTAAAATATATTAAAATATATTAAAATATATTAAAATATATTAAAATATATTAAAATATATAAAGGGTAAAGGTTAAAGGTTTTTCTTCACCTTTTCCCTTTACCCCATTAACGGAATAACTTGACACTCCCCACGTCTAAAGCCGGGGGATTCTTGAAGAGTCCATAAACTGACTTTCAATGGTGCTGGCAAAAACACCCTACACGCTCAAAACAACTACCAGGACAAAAGGTATTGCAATTGCGCTTACTTTTTTTGCTTTGGTGAGTCCATCACAATGCCAGTTAGGTACGCTCAACATCCTGCCATTATTTGCCCTTTAACTATTCCAAATCAAGTTGGATATGTCCGTTGCCGGGATTTCTCCGCACTAGGATGTTTCTTCACGTAGATGGTTTTTTTACTCACTTTTTCACTATTATACCACTGTGGCTAAAGCCAGTCAATCGTTTTAATGCGACTAAGGTCGCTATCGACTTATCCCCATGTCTAAAAGTCAGGGGCTTGCGTCTCGTTTCAGGGTCATTGGTATTTAGTCATTGGTCATTGGTTTATATTCACCTATTCCCAATTACCCATTACCAATTACCTAATTATGCAGCGTCAGTTACTTTTAAATCTCTGAGGGCGTTGATATCAACTTTAATTGAAGGACCCATTGTAGCAGAGACGTAGAATGTACGCCAATAACGGCCTTTTGCTCCTGAAGGACGGTTACGGTCAATTGTCTCTTGCAATGCTTTGAGGTTGACTAACAAATCTTCAGGGGTAAATGATGCTTTACCAAACATAACATGAACAATGCCTGTCCGATCAGCACGAAATTCTAATTTACCAGCTTTAAATTCGGCGATCGCACTGGCAACGTCAAATGTTACTGTACCACCTTTGGGTGATGGCATCAAGCCACGAGGACCAAGCAATTTACCCAGTTTTGCTACCTGTGGCATCACATCAGGAGTAGCAATGAGTTTGTCAAAGTCCATCATGCCTTTCTGAATCTCGTCAATCAGTTCTTCTGAACCAGCGATATCCGCACCAGCATTAGTGGCTTCTGTTACTTTTTCGCCTCTGGCGATTACTGCTACACGCACTACCTGACCCGTACCTTTGGGCAGTGCTACCGTTGTCCGCAGTTGTTGGTCTGTATACTTGGGGTCAATCCCTAGCCGGATATGCGCTTCTGCGGCTTCGGGAAATTTTGCTGTTGCTGTTTCTTTTAACAGAGCTAACGCATCTAAGGGCGCGTAATCCCTATCTTCTACTTTTTCTAACAACGCCTGTAAACGGCGTGATATTTTCTTGCCCATTTTTTGCTCCTGGGGTATTCTCGAAGTTTCTCACTTCTCCCCCGATACAATTTTAGATTTTAGATTTTGGATTTTAGATTTTGTTATAGGTCGGCTGCTAGTTATCAGGTTTTATGACTCTTTTTTACTGTCACCTGTCACCTGTCACCTGTCACCTATTAATCTGTGATGGTAACACCCATGTTTTTGGCTGTTCCAGCGACAATATTCATTGCTGCATCAATGTCGTTAGCATTGAGATCAGGCAGTTTAGTTTGGGCGATTTCCCGTAACTGCGCTTTGGTAATACTGCCAACTTTTTTCTTGTTGGGCTGTTCAGAACCGCGTTCAATTTTCGCTGCCTTGCGAATTAAAACTGATGCTGGGGGTGTTTTGAGTACAAATGTAAAACTCCGGTCTTCAAACACGGAAATTTCTACAGGAATCACCATTCCAGCTTGGTCTGCTGTTTTAGCGTTGTACTCTTTGCAGAACATCATGATGTTAACACCATGTTGACCCAGTGCGGGACCAACTGGTGGTGCTGGGTTGGCTTTTCCAGCGTTTAAGGCCAATTTAATGACCGCTACTACTTTCTTCGCCATTTGGATTTAGCTCTGTTTTTGTACCTGATTAAATTCCAATTCTACTGGTGTATCTCGTCCGAAAATCGAGAGTAGAGCTTTTAGTTTACTCCGTTCTGGCGAAACTTCGATCACCTCGCCTTCAAAATCCTTGAACGGACCAGAAAGCACCATTATCTTATCACCTGTAGCCATATCAATTTTGACTACTGGTTCTTGTTCTGTCGTTTGTTTGAATATACGTTCTACTTCTGAATGACTTAAAGGTACTGGCTTGACGTGACCACGGCCACGGCCGCTGCCTCGTTTTTGCTCTGCACCGACAAAGTTAATTACATGGGTTGTGTTTCTTACCACTTGCCATGTATCATCACTCATTACCATCCGAACTAAAACATAACCCGGAAAAACCTTCTCTTCTGATGGCTGACGTTTCCCGTCTTTGCGGATCTTTACCGTTGGTGTATGGGGTATTTCCACTTGGATAATTTTATCAGCTACATCAAAAGTTTGGATACGTTGCTCTAAATTTGTTTTCACGCGCTTTTCACAGCCAGAGGCTACTTGCACTGCATACCAGCGGGCTTCTTTGTGCGCTGTTTCTAGTGCTTCCTCTGTCTGCAAATCCCGTGGTTCGTCTGTTGCAGAAGTCATCAGAATACCTGTTTTGCTGCCCAAGCAAACAATCCATCGACCAAATATATCAAAGACGCGGAAAGTGTCACCATTAATAACACAGCTGCTGATTCACTTACCAACTGCTTCCGACTTGGCCAAACTACTTTGTCCAGTTCTTCTTTTGTTCCTTGGAAGAAGTTGTTTAAGCTAAAACCATTGCCTGCTTCTGGCATTTCTGCTTCGTTTTTTTTGGCCACGGTCGTTATACCCCCCGTTTCTTACATCGTTTCACCTTGTTATTTTGCACCAAGGCTGACAATTATTCACAGCTTCGACCCAATTTACAGTAAACAAATTCAGCTATCAGTAAAAAATAATTAGACCCGAAATAATCAACGCTGGCTGCTACTGTAGCAGATGCGTTTTTGTTTCGGGCTATATTTTTTGCTTTTGAGCGCGCCCTGGAGGACTTGAACCCCCGACATCAGGTTTTGGAGACCTGCGTTCTACCAACTGAACTAAGAGCGCACAAGCTATCTTTGTTTCAGGGATTGCGCTGAACTTTTTTTAGTTTAACACAATTCCTTTTTTAGTGTAACTTAATTTTTTCAGAAAGTCAAGTCAGCGGCAGATGCCGCTTTTGGCTTGAGTTTCCTGGTTTTTTCCCAGGACTAACTGCATCACAGGGCGCGGTCAAACCGTTGTTTAATCCGGGTAGCTTTACCAGATAATTGACGCAAATAGTATAGTTTAGCGCGTCTGACTTTACCACGACGCACTACTTTGATGTTATCAATGCGGGGTGAGTGCAGCAAAAATACTCGCTCAACGCCTACACCTTGAAATACACGACGCACGGTAATTGTTTCGTTAATTCCGCCATTGCGTTTACCTATTACCACTCCCTCGTATGGTTGGACTCGGTATTTATCGCCTTCTTTAATTTTCACTCCTACCCGCACTGTATCACCTACATAAATTTCGGGTAGATCGGATTTTAGGTGTTCCGCTTCAATAGAGCGGATTACTTCTTGCACGTTCATATTCTAGTTATTTTTTGAAAAAAACCCACGATCATCAATCATAAATCTATAACTGCCTGATAGTCCAGATATTTGGTGTAATTTCCCAGGCAGAAGTTCTGGGATGTAGGAGAGTGTTAAGCTTTCTTGAAATTTTTTTTCCAGATCCGCAACTTGATAAATACTGGTTTTGCCCAACTGCCACCAATTAAATCATGCAATAGAGTGTAAAAACAAGGAATAATAAACAAGGTCAGCAGTGTTGCTAAAGACAAGCCGGAAAAGACTACTACACCTAATGGTTGCAGAAATTCTGAACCTTCCCCAACTCCTAAAGCTAGGG
Organism: Sphaerospermopsis sp. LEGE 00249; assembly: GCF_014299995.1. Lineage (NCBI taxonomy): Bacteria > Bacillati > Cyanobacteriota > Cyanophyceae > Nostocales > Aphanizomenonaceae > Sphaerospermopsis > Sphaerospermopsis sp. LEGE 00249. Next base: position 5,762 of record NZ_JACJUZ010000096.1, read on the forward strand.
GAAACATCCCTAAAACTGTGGTAATTGTTGTCATTAAAATCGGACGTAAACGTTGAGGTGCAGCTTTTAAAATTGCGGTGCGACGATCAACTTGTTCGCGTTCCCGAATTTGATTTGCTAATTCTACCATGATAATGGCGTTATTTACCACAATACCTACTAATAAAACTGCACCCACAATTACTGTTGCACCAATGGCAGTTTCGGTGATGTAAAGTCCAAAAATCCCCCCAGCTAAAGCAAGAGGAATAGTAAACAGAATTACTAAAGGATCAACAAGAGAATTATATTGTACAGCCATCACTACAAAAACTAAAAATATTGCTAACCCTCCTAGAAGTTGCAACGAGTTTTGTAATTGTTGATTTGATTCTGCTGCTGCACTGGGTAAAGGACTTACACCTTCAGGGAAATTGGCATTTTTAATTACTGCATCTACTTGCTCTAATGCTTGACCCAGACTTGCTCCTTCTGCTAAATTACCTGCAATTAAAAAGACTTGACGCTGGTTAATTCTTTGAATTTCTCCGGGTGCTTTTCCTTCAACAATTGTCGCTACATCACTCAATCTAATTTGTTGATTACCTTCTACAAATAAGGGTAATCTTTCTAGCTGAGAAGTTGTTTTGACTGCTTCTTCATTTAACTCTACTCGCACATCTATCAAGCGGTTATTGCGTTGTAATTGGGTGGGTACAGTACCTGTAATTGCGGTTTTAATTGTTTCGCCAATATCTTGAGTATTTAAACCCACATTGGCCACTCGTTCCCAGTCAGGTACAATCTGAATTTCAGGTTGACGTGGATCTGCATCTGGACGGAATCTGACTGAAGTAATTTTCTCGTCTAAAGTTGCTAATAGTTCTCGTCCTGCTTTTTCTAAAGTATTGGTATCATTTCCCTGCAAAATTATATCAACATCAGCACCACGAATAGGAGAGTTATTAAGAAATAAACCCCGCACTCTTCCAGGTGCTAAACGCAGTCGAATATCTACTAAATTCAGTTTGCTAAGTTCTTTGGTGACACGCTCAATATAAGTCTCTATATCTGAGTTTGGTTTGAGGGTAATGGTACTAGAACTTCGCAAAGGATTAGGATTACTATTACCACCAAACAGAAAACCACCAACTGTAGAAAAGACATATTCTGTTTCTGGTTGCTGACGCAAAATGTCATCTACAACTTGCATAACTTTTTGGTTAGTTTCTAATGGTGTACCGGGGGGAAATTGAGCAAATAAACTAGCTTGTCCGGTGTTTATTTGAGGAAGAATTTCTTGGGGAATTTGGGGAGACATCCACACACTACCAGCACCAAAGAAAATGATAGCGATCGCAATTGTTAATAACCGCCAACGCAATATTCCAGATAGGAAACTGCTATATAATTTTGTTGCTCCATCAAAACGACGATTAAATTCTTGGAAAAACCAAAAATTATTTAAAGAACTAGAAAAGGGTAAAGCTAATAATCGTGATGTCAACATGGGAACAACAGTAACAGCAATTAAAATTGAAGCTGCTACTGCAAAACTAATCGTGAGAATTAATTCATTAAATAGTAATGATATAAAACCCCCTATCAGCAAAAATGGTAAGACTGCAACTAAGTTTGTACTGGTAGAAGCAAGTAAAGCTGATTCAACTTCTCGACTACTTTTTTCTGCTTGTTGAATAATTGCTGATGTTGATAATTTCGATGTGTGATTTTGGAACTTAGTTTGATTAATTCCTGCGGCAATATTTTCTAACATGACGATGGAATTATCAACTACAATTCCCACTCCTAATGCTAAACCACCTAAGCTAAAAATATTCAGGGATAAGCCGAACATTCCCATCATAATAATAGCTGCTAATGTGGCTAAAGGTATAGATAGAACAATAATGAATGTTTGCCGTAAAGAACCAAGAAACAGTAATACAGCGATCGCTGCTAAACCTGAACCAATTAAACCAGAAGAAGTCACATTAGCTAAGGAATTACGAATAAATATTGACTCATCTAAAGTTCCTGTGAGAGTTGCTTCCGCAGGAATAACACCCGCTTCTTTCAGTTCTTGTAATCTTTTTTTAACTCCATCAACAACGTTGACAGTATTAGCATCTGCTTGTTTTTGAATGCTGACTTTTACTGCTTCTTGACCATTGAGTAAAACGTACAATCTTTGTTTTTCTGATCCGTCAATAACTTGGGCAAAGTCACGCAAATAAACACGATTTTTGATATTTGAATTAGGTGCAGATACTTCAAAGGAAATATTATTAATTTCTTCTGCATTTTTGAAGCGTCCCACTGTCCGGGTTAACGGTTCAGAATTGGCTCCTAAAATTCTTCCCCCAGATATATCTTGATTACGATTTTGCAGTTCGTTTAACACATCAGTCAAACCGACACCAATAGCTTGGAGACGATCTAAATCTATATTTACTCTAACTTCTTCTTGCACTCCTCCTGATACATCTACAACTGCAACTCCTGGTACTACACCTAATTCACGGGCTAATTCTTCTTCGGCAAAAACGCGCAAATCAACATTTTTCAGTGTAGGTGAAGTGAGCGCAAATTCATAAACAGGTAGTTGGGAAGGGTCGAATTTAAAGATTCGTGGTTCTTCTATGCTGTCTGGTAATCTATTTCTCGCTCGGTTAAAAGTAGCGGTAGCATCATTTAGTGCTTGATCAATATTTCCCCCTGGTTGAAAATATAAATTTAAACTGACTTGACCTTCACGAGTCTGGGAAAAAACTTGAATTACTCCTTCTGTGGCTGAAAAAGCTTCTTCTAGTGGTTTTGTAATTTCATCAACTGCTACTTCTGGAGAAATTCCCGGTGCTTCTATTATCACACCAATACGAGGATAGGTAATAGATGGCAGTAAATCTACAGGTAAACGAATAATGAAAAATAAACCAATGACAATTACTGCTAAGGTCAGCATCAATGTACCAATATGCTGACGGATAGAAATGGCGCTGATACTAAAGCCTTTGTTGTTTGTGATTTGCATCTTTATAGCAGGTGATAGGTGACAGGTGACAGGTGAAAGGTGACAGAGTTGAAACTGCTAAAAAAATTTACAAGTTCTTTCTTTGCGGTTTGTTTAAATCTTTTTCTGACAAAATTGATAATTTGACAACTTCACCATCTTTTAATGGCTTACTACTGCGAACAATATAACTTTCTCCTGGTTGTAACCCTGAAAGAATTTCGACGTTACCATCAACTTTTTTACCCAATGTTACCGATTTTTCTTTTACCTTGGTTTTACCGTCAGTTTCTTGAACAACAAAAATTGTGCCGTTGTTCATTTCTGCTGATGTTTCTTTGTCTTTGCTATTAATTGCTGTTTGTGATACTACTACTCGCTGTGGTGTCTGGGTTGTAAAATTCATTCTTGTTAGTAGTCCGCTACCTATTTTCCCGCCACTGTTGGGAATGACTACTTCTATGGGTACTAAACGGGCTGTAGGATCAGCAGATGGAGAAATACGCGCTACTCTACCAATGATGTTTTGATCGGGGAAGGCATCTAAACGCACTTGTACAGATTGCCCTACTTGAATTTTTGCTAGTTCTAATTCAGAAACTTGAACTACTACTTTAATTCGACTTAAATCAGCAATTTTTAAGACTTCGCTTCCTGGTTGTAGGAGATTACCGGGTTCTGTGACTTTTTCTGTAACTACGCCGGTGATGGGGGAGATTAAACGGGAGTAGGAACGGCGTTCTTTGGCGGCTTTGACTACTGCTTGTTGGGCAAATACTCTACCTTGGGCGGCTGCTACGGCTTGTTTTTCTGTACGGACTCTTTCAATAGTGGCTTGTAGGGCTTTTTGGGTTGTTTGGGCTTTGGTGCGAGCTTGTTGGGCTGCTTGTTCGGAAATTGCTCCTTCTTTGAATAATTGTTGCTGTCTTTGGGAGTCTGATTGGGCTTGGATGAGTTCTAACTTTGCTTTTTCTACTTCCGTTTGAGCGTTACTTACTTGGGTCATTGCCCTGGCTACTTCTGATTGGCTGGTTGCTAGTTCTGCTTCTGCTTGCTGTAATGCTGTGATCAATAGAACATCATCTAACTGGCCGATGATTTGCCCTTGTTTGACTGTATCACCAACATCCATATTTAAGGATATCAGTCTTCCTTCTACTTGCGATCGCACTGATACTGTCCGATATGGGGTGGTGTTACCAATATAGTCCGCTGGGGGACGCAGTTCTTGTGTGCGGGCGATCGCTATATCTACAGATGTTTCTCTATTTGCTCTTTCTCCACCACCAGTCCGCTGCGATTGGGCTTCTGCTGATTCTTTTGGTAATGAACCACAACTGGTTGTTAGTAATCCCAGTAACAGCAGACAGAATATGAATAAATTATGCTTATTCATTAGCTTATTGATCACTGGGCTGACAACTATAGGAGTTGATGTTTTCACCTGTTTTTGTGACTTATTTGGGTCCAAAACCATGAATTTTTCTCCACTTGGGCAGTATTTGCACTCTTACAGCCATTTATTAGCCAATACTTTGGAATAGGTATGAATAATCAAAAATAGCAATCAAAATTCAGCTATTTATTTATGTATTCCAAATAACTTTTTTTCCTCAATAAAACTGACAGAATTTTCACCATATCCTATGGATATTGATGTATAGAATTGCTGACAATCATAGAAATTATAAAGTTAGTATAAAGATTTTGCCACCAATAAGTAATAGGAAATTAGTCATGATTTATTCCTGGGAGTTTTTCATTACCCAGCCATTTATGAAAAATGTGCCAAACGAACTGGTATTTTTCAGGTTTTTGTGTATATATTAAGAATATTAAACAAAGCTTGCTTTTATATCCCAGATAGAATATCGCAGGTGCAACCACCAAAGCAACACATTGACTTTTAGGTGAGGAAAGTAACAAGTGACATTACTGCTGAAAATTGCCCTAACTGCTGATGAACAGCAAATTGCTGAGTTTTTCCAAGCTTCTGTAGGTGAATGGCGCTCTGAAAGACGCTATTACACTTTACCCCAAGGAGAAACCAAGGAAATGGTAAGTATTATTACCATTCATTTTTTGCAACAAGGGGATGATGAATTGCAAAAGCTGGCTCAGTTACATGATTTGCAGGATTTAGAAAGCTTAACTTGTGGTGCAAAAGTTACTTGGGAAAGTACAGATTTACACAACGCTAAAAAAGAAGCTAGTGGTGTGACTGTGTTTGGTGCTTGGGGAAATATTTTGTATCGCGATCGCGGTTTTGCCACTACTAAACCAGTCACAGCACAATATTATTTCCCCAGTCTGAAAACTCTGTGTTTGCGAACTGAGTACAATAATTCTGTATTTGAGGAAGAAATTAAACTCATCGGTGATAAATATCGCACCCGACAAAGTATTGTTTCCCGTGCTGGTGAGCAGTTGATGATTGGGCAATACTTGGAAAAGCGAGTTTAAACTAATTGATTTGTTGTAGGCTTGATGATGTCGGGAGCATCCCAAATGTGTAAGTTTATTTTTATCTAACAACAGACAATTATCCCAGGGTCTGATATGATTGAACCGCAAAGGACGCAAAGGACACAAAGGCAAGAGAGTGTAAGAGAGTTTTCGCAGTGGCCACGTTTATTTTTTCTTTCATTGGGATGCTCCCGGTGATGTCAAGGATTGTAGTCAGGATTTTCTTGATAACCATCAGTTATCAGCTTGAATGACTAGCCTCTACCCAAACTTAAACGGCTGACAAAGGTTTTGATAAAATTTATGAAATTTTTGTAAAGTCTTACTCCAAAAACTTGATTTATGTGTAATAATAGTGGAGAGAGTTAATTCGGCGATTAGCGTTTTGTTGTTAGTATTGACAGGCTTTTTACTTGTGGTATTTACAGACTGCTCTCCGAAATCTAAATCTCTACAAACTCGTGATTTTGGAGACATAATATGTCAGTTTACGTAGGCAATCTTTCTTATGAAGTTACACAGGAAGCTTTGACATCTGTATTTGCAGAATATGGTACTGTAAAGCGTGTACAAATCCCCACTGACCGGGAAACAGGCCGTTTACGTGGCTTTGCTTTCGTAGAAATGGGTTCAGATGCGGAAGAAACAGCAGCTATTGAAGCACTTGATGGTGCTGAGTGGATGGGTCGTGGCTTAAAAGTAAATAAAGCTAGACCTAAAGAAGACCGCGGTGGTGGTTACGGTGGTGGTGGTCGTGGTGGTTACGGTGGTGGCGGCGGTGGTCGCAATCGCTACTAAGTCTACCCTAAATTCTTAATTCGTTTTAAATAAAATTAACCCATTCCGACTCCGGGGTGGGTTGTTTTTTGGTTTTTCGGTTTTTAACTAACATACTAAACCTGAAGTGACTCAAGAGGAAAATTCTATGTTTGGATTAGGATGGCCGGAAGTAGTAATTATTGCCATAGTTGCAATTTTGATTTTTGGACCCAAGAAAATTCCTGAGTTGGGGGGAGTATTGGGAAAGAGTTTGAGAAATTTCCAAGAGGGAATTAAAAAGACTGATGAAGATGATAATTCAGAACAATCATAATTGTCTGAATCAGGATTTCCAGGATTTTAGGATTTACAGGATGAGGATTTTGATAAATCCCTGATTTCCTCATAATAGAAGTAATCAGGGATATTATATCATTGATTTTGCTGCAATTCTGCATCAATTAACTTTTGAAATTCCTCCAAAGAATTAACACTAATACTTGCTAACAGGAGATTTTCTAGAATAGTCATATCCTCAATTTTCTTGAGAGAATCGCTCATCAATTCGGGAACATTATTAAATCTATTGGACAGAATTTTGATAATATTGTTTTGGCAGTTTTTTCTAGCACCTTTGGCTTCACCTCGTTCTTCTGCCATTTCTTCAATAGGACTGATAAAAGGCATATTTAACTCCTTTTCATGTTGTTCTAATTTCTGGTTGAATGTAGTTTGTAATGGTGGTGGTAAAGTCATCATTTTATCAATGAACTTAACTAAATTGATAATATCAAATCTAGTTAAACCCTTTTGATATAATGGTCTGACTATGTTCCATTTCCATTGTTCTCGTTGCGTGAAGTCTTTAGTCGTGGCTTTGGTTTTCAGATGTGCCATGACTATTATAGCAAACAAATTGTTACTGGTGGTTAGTTCTTCCCATTGATAGTCTAATAGTTTCACAATACTAAATTGCATTTTTACGAAACTATCATCTATGCCATATTCATAATTATTTGGTCGCCATTTTGCGTCTTCATCCCCTAAAATTGCTAAACTAATAACTGGTTTATGAAATAAGTCAAAGGAACGATAGTTATAGATGTACATTCTTTGGGTAAATTCTTTGTCATATTGACTTTGTACCTCTATGTGGATCAAAATCCAGATGATTTCATTGTTTAATAACCACACTTGAAACAATTTATCCGCATAGCGTTTTTTAGTTTGACTAGATGCGGTAATTTGTTCTAGTTCTTTATCTAAGGAGATGGGGGTTTGACTCCAATCAATTTTTTCGTGGAGGTTGGGGTAAAAGAATTGGATAAATGATTCAAAATATTGGGTGATTGCTTCTTTCCATGTTTGATCATAGTTGGCGGTTGTTTCTGTCATTCTTGCCCCTGTTAATGTTATTGTCTGAATCAGAATGTCTGGTTACTGAGCGACTTGTACTGAGCGCAGTCGAAGTAAGTCGAAGTACAGGATTTAAGGATTTTCAGGATGTGATTTTTTGTCTGAATCAGGATGTCCAGGATTTAAGGATTTTCAGGATGTGATTGTTAAATAGTAAATTACACTAGATTCTAGTCGGTTTTAACCGACTTTAGCTTTAAGACAGGGAATTTATTACCTAGCTCATGGATTGCATAAGTATGTCAGAATCAGGATTTACAGGATGTGATTGTCAAATATTCCCTCAGTAAATTATACTAGATTATAGTCGGTTTTAACCGACTTTGGCTTTGAGACAGGGAATTTATTCCCTGGATTCCTTTACATTTAAAAAATCAACTATGATTAATAATCATGATATCCAATCTTTAATTAACAAAGCTGACGATTTACTGAAGAATCGAGACAGTAAACAAGCTATTGCCATTATTCAACAAGTTTTAGAAGTTGAACCAGATAATATTGAGGCTTTGAAAATTTATGCTGAATCTCTAGTAAAACTAAATAAAGTAGAAGAAGCATTAACCATTTTTGAAAAAGCTCTACAAATTGAACCAAATCATGTTAGTATTCTGAGAAATTATGGAAGTGCTTTATTTCAGGTTGCTAATTATGATAAAGCATTAAATATTCTTGACAAGGCTTTACAAATTGAACCAAATAATTTAAAGGTATTAAGTACATATAGTAAAGTTTTATTGAAATTAAAATGTTACGAAAAAGCTTTTGTACTTTTTGAGCAATCTTTACAACTTGAAACTAATAACATAATAACTTTAAATAGCTATGGTAAAGCCTTAGCTGAGTCGGGAAATTATGAAAAAGCTTGTGATATTTTTGAGAGGTCTTTAAATATTAATCCTGATAATATAATAGCATTAACTAGCTATGGTAAAGCCTTAGCTGAGTCGGGAAATTATGAAAAAGCTTGTGATATTTTTGAGAGGTCTTTAAAAATTAATCCTGATGATATAATAGCATTAACTAGCTATGGTAAAGCCTTAGCTGAGTCGGGAAATTATGAAAAAGCTTGTGATATTTTTGAGAGGTCTTTAAATATTAATCCTGATAATATAATAGCATTAACTAGCTATGG
>NZ_JACJUZ010000097.1:0-14448 GCF_014299995.1 Sphaerospermopsis sp. LEGE 00249
TAAACTAGCTAACAGCAGCAGCAGCATAGAACCAATACCCAACGGTGACAGTAAACTGTCCTTGAGACTTCGCAGCAGTGGTTCACTGGGTTCTAAATCATCATCTGGGTGTTTGGGAGTATGATTTGCCGCTACAGGAGTTTCACCTTCAGCCTTGGGCTTTGTCGGTACTATACTACTGATAGGCTTTGACTCAGGTGGCGGTGGTGGGGTTTGTATTTTGGTAGACTGTTCGGCAGAAGACAGTGGTAAATGATTGATTTGTTCCTGTTTTTCCACATCTGAGACAGGATTTTCTAGAAAAATTGAGTTATTCTTAAATTCTGACGTTGATGGCTGAGTTGTTACCAATGTCTCAGTTATGGTATTTAACTCTTGGGATGGCTGAGGAATATAATTTTCTACACTAACTTTTTTCGTTTGCCTCACTCCATTGCGTGCGCGTCGGTATCTAGTTAACTCTTGATCCAACTGCACTTCTAAACTTCCTAGTGCTGCTGCTAGTGCTGGTTGTAAGCCAGAGGTTTTAGCGGATGAAGTACCAGAATCAATTGTGGGATTTTGACTCATTGCCAGGATGCCTTCAATATGATGGTGCTGTATGAATTTTATCAGTAAAAAATTCAAGTGACTCCTGTACGGGTGAAGTAGGGGCGAAGTAGGGGCGAAGCATTCGGAAAATAACCTGTGATCAAAATTGAGAATTGATCGCCCGAATGCTTCGCCCTGACAGGAAAATAGCGTGTTGATAAAATTGATAATTTGTTGCCCGAATGCTTCGCCCTGACAGGAAAATAGCGTGTTGATAAAATTGATAATTTTGTTGCCCGAATGCTTCGCCCCTACGACTCCTGACTTCTTAATCTCCTAGCCCATGACTTACGTCACGCTGCGGGAACACAGATAACTTTTTCAGCAAACCCAAATCTAGATGTCGTTGAAATCTGTTAATGATATTTTAGGCATTCTCCAACTGGAAGCCCAATGGCAGGAACAACCTTTTTCACGCTTGCTCAAGTGTTGGCAAGAAGTTGTTGGGGTTAAGGTTGCTGCACAAACACGCCCTTTGTCGATTCAGCGTGATGTTTTGTGGGTAGCAACTTCTAGTGCAGCTTGGGCGCAAAATTTGACTTTTCAACGCAAAAATCTACTTTTAAAGTTAAATAAAAAGTTGAATCACGAGATATTGACACCTTTGATAGATATTCGCTTTTCTACTGCCCAATGGAAACAAACACCATTACCAGACAACCCACAACAAACTTTATCACCCCAAGCACACCCTAGTTATTTGGGTGATGTAGGTGTGGGTATTTCCAAACCTGAACTTAAAGCTAGTGCTAAAAATGCTCAGACAGCTTTTGAACAATGGGCTAGAAATAGACAAGAGCGATCGCATAACTTAAACTTACCTCTTTGCCCCCAATGTCAATGCCCATCCCCACCAGGTGAAGTCCAACGCTGGGGTGTTTGTTCTCCTTGTGCCGCTAAATTTGTCATTGATCAAGCAGGAAACAAAGAATAGCCAAAATGCAACATCTAAAAGGCTCGTGTCATCCAAATCTCACTCTTTACCTTTGATCCCCAATGCGTTATAGGCAAAAACAAGTATGTGGACACTTCACTAATCATATACAAATATGACAAAAATATAAAAACATAATAAAAATTTTTTTTTCAAAAAAATACCTAAAACCCTTATTAGATAATTACTTCTTGGCTTTTATACCCATTTTGTCAGGGAACGAAAATATTAAGTGTGATAATTACCCTTCCTTCCCACTCAAGACTCAAGATTATGAAGCCAATTAACCCTTTAACATCAGCCTGTAGGTATTGTCGTCATTACCAACCAGAAGGCCGTCGTGGTGGTATGTGTCAGCAATTAAACGCACCTGTTCAAGCTGGTTGGAAAGCTTGCTCTTTAGCGATCCCCGCCTTTGCTCCTACATGGGAATCTTTAGAAGATAATTGGAGCTTACCATTATCTAAACCTATTGTACCTATCCTACCCGTTGCAGCTAATATCAATTCCGATTTAGAAAATCTAGAATTTACAACTGTTGCTGAAACATCTGTTTCCTCATTACCAGAGATAAAAACTAAAGTTATAGCTGTTTAAGACTTGGTTACTACTTTTGGTGACTACTCTAATTATATTTTTCCCCATCAGACTGCTAAATATAACATTGGCATTTAGTTAGCTTTGCAAATTTTTTGGTGCTGCAATTTTGTTTTTAATCAAGCCTTATTAGCATCGCACCTTGTGATCAGGTGCGGTTGTGAGGATGGTTAAGGCAACCAAGGAAAGTCCCGAAAATTGGGAGTCCGTTTTTCTAAGAAAGCTTGTTTGCCTTCTGAACCTTCTTCGGTCATGTAATAAAGTAAAGTTGCATTACCAGCCAGTTCTTGTAACCCTGCTTGGCCATCACAGTCAGCGTTAAATGCTGCTTTTAAACAACGTATGGCAATGGGACTTTTTTCTAATATTTCCTGCGCCCATTTTATCCCTTCGGCTTCGAGTTCTGCTACAGGAACTACTGTATTAACTAATCCCATTTCTAAAGCTTGTTCGGCATTATATTGACGACAGAGAAACCAAATTTCTCGTGCTTTTTTCTGTCCAACTATTCGTGCTAAATAACTCGCCCCAAAACCACCATCAAAACTTCCTACTTTTGGTCCTGTTTGTCCAAAAATGGCATTATCCGCAGCTATGGTTAAGTCACAAATTAAATGTAAAACATGACCACCACCAATAGCATAACCAGCGACTAAAGCAATCACTACTTTAGGCATAGAACGGATCAAACGTTGTAAATCTAGCACATTTAAGCGCGGAATCCCTTCATCATCAACATAACCAGCTTGTCCGCGTACACTTTGATCACCACCGGAACAGAAAGCATATTTTCTATCTGTGTGAGGTCCTGCACCCGTAAATAGAACTACACCAATATTAGTATCTTCACGAGCATCACAAAAAGCCTCATAAAGTTCAAAGACAGTTTTCGGGCGGAAAGCATTGCGTTTGTGGGGACGGTTGATGGTTATTTTAGCGATACCATCGGTTTTTTGATACAGAATATCTTCGTAGGTTTTAACAGTTTTCCAGTCAGTTGACATAGGGATGAGTTAACTATGGTGCTTGAGAATTTTATCAGGTATTGGTGATTGGGGACTGGTGACTGGGGTGGGGACTGGTGACTGGTGATTAGGAAAAATAACTAATAACTAATAACTAATTACTCAGAAATGTTGAATGTCATTACAAAAGTTTACATATTCAGTTATAGTAGTCCTATTAAGGGTGAAAATGTCAACATCTCATGATATCTTCCATCCAATAGGATTAGCGATTACTCAAACTATCGGCTGTACAACTTTCAATAGCTATCATCAAAAAAATCAAGTAAACGCTCAAACACCTACAAAACCAGCACCACAAGAAATTGTGCAAGTGGGAGAAATACGTCCTTTACCTGGTAGTTTAGATAAAATACCGGTTTTTAATAGCAACAGTCCAGAATGGATCAAAAATGAAGGTATTCTACTTTCTACTTTTACACCTAATAAGAAAAAAGTTCCAGCCGCACATTTAAACTTTCCCATTCAAGGCAGATTTGACCTATTTGCTCATCATTATACCCACACTCCCAAGGATTTACAAACCTTATATATAGGAGTAATTTTACACAACCCTAGTAAAAAACCTATCACCATTAACGTTTTACAAGGTGCGAGTTATTTAATGACAGAAGCATCTTTTGTTACCTTACAACCCTACATAGAAAATAACGATGGTAAAGCATTTTCTGGACTAGGTGCGAGAGCAGTAGCGGATGTTTTGCGGGGAGTACGTCAAAAACAATTTCCGGCGAAATTAGATTTTGTGTTGGGTTACGCTGTTGCTAACCCAACCTACTATTCTAAAATCCAAAATCTAAAATTGTATTATTTACCACCATAGAAAAAGGCAATTTCTTTTTCTTTTAAAGGAGCAAAACCAGCATCAACCAGCTTTGCGTCTAACTCAGCTTGGGGAATATGCTTTGCACCAATACGGACGATCCGAGAACGCATAGTATTAGATACACCACTGCGTTGTCTACCAGCTTCTAAACCCATGACTTGATTATATAGTTCCAACTTAGCAGCAGGAATAGGAGAACCGTCAAAATCAATTCCTTGTGCGATCGCCACATCAACAGCATCAGCACCTGTAGTAGCTTGATTTTTTACATTAGTTTCAGTCGTCATGGCTATTAAATTCTCAAAGTTATTAGGTATATATTACCAGGTCATTGGGCATTGGGCATTGGGCATTGGGCATTGGGTTATTAGTCTTCCCCAGTCACCAGTCACCAGTCCCCAGTCCCCTACACTTGCCACTTTGGGAAATTTTAGTTTAATCTCGAACCAGCGGTATAGCCATTTTTAGGTGATGCTATGTCTGATGCCCACACTCCTCGTAACAAAGACCGCAGCCTCGAACAAGCTCTAACTAACAAAATTATCGACGATTACTTCGAGAATTCTGAAAGTTGGCTGAGAGCAATTTTGCGGATGTGTATTTTCTCCCTCTCTAAAATCAATGGAGAATCCGTTTTTATCGTCGAATGTCCGAATCAAGCCGTAGCAAAGCGCCTGAGTCGTAAAACTTACCCATTTCGAGGAATGGTATATTTTTTAACTGATAATTTTGATGACCGCGATCGCACGTTATTTTGTTATAAAGACGAACGGAAGGGAAATTGGCGATGTTTTGATACTAGCACCAATACTTGGCAATCTTTAAGCAGTCTGCAATCATCTACTACTCCAATGGAATAGGGACTGGGGACTGGGGACTGTGGACTGGGTAATCACTTTTATGTTTTTTAATCAGCTATTCCCAATTCCCAATTCCCAATTCCCAATTCCCTAATTAATAACTTTTACGTACTATTGACCCGCCAACAAACGCGCCTAATATTGTACCTGTCCATATTCCGGCTATACTACCCTGCCAAATTGCTCCAGGTGTGACTACGACATTACAAACTTGCTGGAAACCCCAGCTTTGAGTTTGACATTTTTGATTATGCAACATGGAAGTAATTTGTGCCGCCATTAAACCACCAAAAAAGCCAGATGATAGGGCTACAAAAGTACAAATTAGAATGCGTTTTTTGATCATGGTGATTGGTGATTGGTGATTGGTGATTGGTGATTGGTGATTGGTGATTGGTGATTGGTGATATGGGGGGATTGGGAGAAATAACAATATCTTCTCTTACACTCTTTCTTTCTGTCACCTGTCACCTTCTTCAACCAGTATTTCTCATTCCTGCGGCAATACCGTTAATAGTTAACAATGCTCCTCGCAGTAACTCCCCTTTGCTGTAACGAGAGTGAATAACCCCTGGTGTGGTGCTGTTTTTGTACTGTCTTAGCCGCTTGAGTAGAGAAACTTGGATAAATCCTAACGGTACAATTGTTCCATTCCGTAACTGTACTGAACGCTGCAAAATCGGATCACCGTCTAAAAGTCGTTGATGTCCTGTAATTTTTAAGACTAACTCCCTGGTGAGATAGAATTCACTAGCAATTTGCTCAAATACTTTCTCAAAACGGGGTTTATCTTCTGGGTTCGACAATTCTTGTACGTAATGACGCGCCATTTCTATGTCTACTTTTGCCAATGTCATTTCTGCTTTAGAAATTACCATTTTGAAGAAAGGCCATTTGACATAAAAGTAACGCATTAATTTTAAGTGTTCTTCCGGTTGCTCGTTCAAGAACTGTTGTAAGGCTGTACCCACACCATACCAGGAAGGTAACAAAAATCGGGTTTGTGTCCAACTAAAGACCCAAGGGATAGCGCGTAAACTGCTTAAATCTTTTTTACCAGATGGTCGTCGCGCTGGACGAGAGCTAATTTGCAGTTGGCTAATTTCTTCGATGGGGGTAACTTGATGGAAGAAGTCGATAAAATCGGGTTGTTCGTAAATGAGAGCGCGATAATGTTGACGCGACGCATGAGCTAATTCTTCCATAATCTCATTCCAAGGCTCAATATCATCAAACCCGGTTTTCAACAAACTAGCTTGCACCACTGCACTGGTAATAGTTTCAATGTGATACAGAGCTAGATCCAACAAAGAATATTTAGAAGCTAAAACTTCTCCCTGTTCAGTGATCTTGATCCGTCCATTAATACTATGTCCTGGTTGGGCTAAAATCGCCTCATAAGCTGGCCCACCACCACGACCTACAGATCCCCCTCGTCCGTGGAAAATTCGCAGGTTTAAACCGTATTCTTCCGCAATTACTTGCAGGGATTTTTGGGCTTTATGAATTTCCCAGTTACTACTTAAAAAGCCTGAATCTTTGTTACTGTCAGAATACCCTAACATCACTTCTTGCAAGTTGGGGTTGAGGGTGGTATGGGAAGAGGTATTTTCTGGGTTGGTTACTTCATAACCTCCAGCTAAAAAGGCACGATACAATGGTAGTTCAAACAGTTGTCGCATCACGCTTCTAGAGCGTTGTAAGTCTTCTACAGTTTCAAAGAGTGGTACAACACGAATAGTTCCTACAGCGATCGCTGGATCAAATAACCGTGCTTCTTTGGCTAAAAGCAGAACTTCCAAAACATCGCTGACTTCCCGGCACATACTGATAATATAAGTTTGGCAGATGTTAATGCCAAATTCCTGTTGCAGCGATCGCACCACCCGGAAAGTTTCAATTACATCATTAGTTTTTTCCGAAAATGGTAATTCTGCGGGAATTAATGGCCGTCTGGTTTGCAGTTCTCCAGTTAACCAAGCTACCCTTTGTTCTTCTGTGAGTTCGTTATAAGATTGGGGTAAAACCTGCAAGTATTCCAGAATCTCATTAATCGTATCAGAATGACGAGATGATTCTTGACGAATATCTAACTGGGTAAGATTAAAGTCGAAAATTTCTACCTGAGAGATCAGATGATCTAATTCTCCACAACTTAAACCTGTTTCCGTCAAATTGCGTTGAATTAATCGCAGTTCCGCTAAAAATTCTGCCCCAGAACGATACATGGGAGAATCTTCATTGCTTGGTGTTTCCCGATTATATAAAGCCAGATTGCGATCGCGGGTATTTTCCAGCCTTCTTAACACATAGGCAAGTTTTAAGCGATAAGGTTCTTGACGATAACGCAAAGCCAGCGCATCGTAGACATCACTCAAAATAGATTGATCTAATTCTAAAGACTCCAACAAATCTGGAAGTACATCACTCCAGTGCATTGACACACTTAATAATTCAATCAGATGCTTTACCGATTGAATGTATCTCTCTAAAACCATCTTCCGCTGATAACAAGCGGTTTTCCAAGTAACTTCCGGTGTTACTGATGGATTTCCGTCTCTATCTGAACCTACCCAAGAACCAAAAGAGCAGAAATTTTTACTGGGTGGTTCTAACCAGGGAAATGTTTGTTTTAGAGAGTATTTGAGGCGTTTGTAAAGTTGAGGAATACCATCAAATAACACTTCTTGGAAGTAGTGCAAAGCATAATCTACTTCATCTAATACAGTCGGTTTAAACTGATGTAATTCATCAGTACGCCACCATAGACGAATTTCTTCTAATAATCGCTCTTTCACCTCTGCTGCTTCCCAAGGATAGCCACCAGAACGAGTTTCCGCGCTATCTAACTGTTGTAAGAGACTTACTACTTGTCGCTGCTTATCGCGGATCGTGTGGCGGACTATTTCCGTGGGATGGGCAGTGAAAACCAACCGAATATCTAGTTGAGAAATTAAACGCTGAATTTGCTGGGGTGGTACATTCAGTTTGAATAATAGAGGAAATAAAGCTGCAAATGTACCTTTTTGTGTAGCTGGTGTTGTATCAGTCCAACTGTGAGATATGGGATTTCCTCCCCATGACTTAGTAACAGGTAAGTCGTCTTCTCGTTGGTTAGTCGAATAAACAATATTGGGAATATTTTCCTGATCTATGCTGTCTGAGTCAGAATAGCGGCTTAACTGTTGCTTTTGTTCATATTCCTGCTCAATGATATTAATCAATTGAAAATAAAGAGCAAAAGCACGAGCAGCACGAATGGCCTCGTTAATATTTAGCTGTTCAATTAGTTCCACAGCTGACGAGGCTTGATCATTGGTAGCTTGTCCTTCCGGTGAACACAAATCACGCAACTGCCGTAATAGATCCACCATTTTTTGGCCGCATTCTTGCCGCAACACCGACTCCCACAATTCTTCTACTATCTGTAGACGATGACGTAAAAATAATTCAGACATAGGGTAGATATTCGCTGATGGCGAGGAGGAGTATAAAATAGAACCCATATTCTTTGCTCTAGTAAAGCCAATTAATGCCTACAATTTTAGTTTTTTGCTTTTTGCTGTACCAGGGAACTGGTGATTGGTGATTGGTGATTGGTGATTGGTGATTGGTGATTGGTGATTGGGAAAAATATAATAATTACCCATTACCCATTACCTATTACCTATTACCAAAGAAATACCACAATCAGAAAATGAATAAATTGAGTGATGAGGATTACCCAGAGCCAATAAATGGTTATATATAGTTGTTAGCTGTTGTTAGATGTTGTTAGCTTTGGTTTAGTTACTACTGATCTGGGAAGTTGAGAATAGGTAGACGATCGCCTCTAAATACCTCTTCACTAGCTTCTCCTATAGCTTTGAGTGCTTCACCAGTTGCTTTATCTGCTACAAGTAGCAGTAGCATAGATGCTGTAGCTATTTGTAAGAGACCAGATTGGGGAATACTAAAAAAGAGCCAATTTAATCCGGGGGTTGGTGATGGGTGTTGGGTTACAGATGACATTGCTAATTCTTGATGATGGCCAGATGAGTAAAATAGACGCAAAACTCAATCTTGAGAGGACGTGCAACCTTGTAAGACTATCTTTGCCGATTTTGCAAGCTCCAATGGTAACAAAATTGTTAAAAAAAAACTGCAAAATGTGATAAATCTATGGTTCTAGTTTACAAGTACAGGCAAAATCCCCCAATACTCGCTTCCTGTTAAAGTTAACTTCATAATGAAAACATTATTACTAGATCGCCAGCAAACCTTAGTGCAGTGGGTAAGCCAAGCAACAGGAATTAACACTTTCGGGGTGAAAGTTCGGTTGCTAGGAAATGACCTGCATATCCTTTGTGAAGGTACAGACTGTCCAAAACGTTGGCACACACTCTATGACTTGTTGCAAGCACTTGGACAAACAGATTTAGATAGTCTCACAAATGAGGAACAATCCTCAATATACCAAGTATTGGTCTATGGTCGAAAGAAAGGAGAACATCGTCCTCAATGGTGTCATAGAGTCTATTTAAATCAATTAGATCGACATCTAGAGCAAGCAGAACAAGCACTTTTATTAGAAACCAAAAAATCTAGACTACCTGGTGGGGCGCTGATCGTCTCTAATGAAAGTTTGGCACGACAAGGCAACCCCGATGCGATCGCTCGTTATCTGAGTGAAAACCTAAGTAAGTTGGGTGTAGCAGTACAGGTTAAAAGCAAGCCCTACGAGTCTAAAGCCAACTCTCAAAAAACAGGTAATCGTCTCTGGATATTTTGCCAATCAACTTATAGTCCTGATGCCACATTATTAGCTGAACCAGTAGCCCAAAAATTACGACATCTCAAGCTGGCAGGTTATGAAGATGCTGTGATTGTCTCCCAAGTTCGGGGTGAAAGTGAGCCAGATTGGCGGTTAAGGGTGGATTTAACTCCACCAGAAACCATGCTCAAAGAATGGGCGCGTTGGGGGGATATACAAGCGATCGCTCGTTTGTTAACTGAAGTTTTATCAGATTTCCAAGTTACCGTTCAAGCTTCTTTAAAAGAATTTACCTTACATATCTTTTGTACTCCAGCAGTTGACCCTTTAAAAAATGCTCTTGCACCAGAAAAGGAAGTTTGTTTACCTTTAATTATCTCTCAGTTAGAAAAAATCGCCCCCCAAGGCATTCTGGCCGCTGCTGTCTACGGACAAAAAACAGAAGATAAACAACCTGCTTGGGTAGACTGGTTATCTTTACCCGCTGCACAACATCCGGCTTTAGCAACATCCAGCTTAGAATTAGGTGCTGCCGGGGATGAACCAGCGATCATTTTCCTACTGGAGCGTCTGTTAAATCAGGATATGGATTGGCGGTTAAAAACAGGCGGCATTCGCGTTTTATTACTGCGTAAGGGTGATTTACTACACATTATGTGTGATGCGCCCAATTGTCCCAAACGCCAGCAAGTAGCCAGCAAAGTCACCCAATTTATTCGTCAACTCAGTATTGTCGGTGTTACTGGTGTGAGAGTTTATGGTCGCCGAGCCGGTGATACTGAACCTGTTTGGCATCATGGAGTTGATTTTGGACATCGCCACAGATTAGTACCAGAAGCTACACCCGAATTTGCAGCTACGGTAGAATATGTCAGTGATTTACTGCCTAAGGAAACCAACGAGCCAATTTTGCGTCCTGATTTAACAACTCAGGAAGTTCAAAACTTGGTAACTGAAGTAACACAAGATTGGCTGGAAACCGCTCATCAACAAGTCAGAAACTTACTTTTAGCAAGCCAACTGTTTACAGCAACTAACCAATCAACTGAGCAAAATCCCGATGAACAAGGACTCTGGGGAAGTTTCATCTGGGTAGCTTTGGGATTAATACTCGTACTCCAAAGTGATTGGATGTTAGGTTACGTTACTACTAAGATTGGACAAAATACACCCAAAGTTACTGGTACTTTAACATCTTCATCCTCACAGTCTCAGGTCTCTTTAACATCAGAAAAAAATCAAAGTCAAAGAACAACATTTTTTACCAGCAATAACAACACAACATATTCTCAGTTTGGTAATTCTGCTTTTAATGCTTCTTCATTTACCCAAGCTGATGATACTCCATCAACAAATCTCTCAGCCGCTCCATTAAAACAAAAAGCCAATGCTACTGCTATTCTCTTGGCTGCAAGATCAAATTTACCCAGTTTTAATGCTAGGCAATTAGATGAACAATTCGCACTTTATAAACAGCGTCTAGCAACAGATGGAAAGCCACCAGATGTCCTAATTATCGGTTCTTCTCGTGCTTTGAGAGGAGTTGATCCTGTTGCCCTTTCTAAAGCTTTGTCCACTCAGGGTTATCCCAAAGTAGACGTATTTAATTTTGGTATTAATGGTGCTACAGCCCAAGTTGTAGAATTTATCATTCGTCGAGTTTTACAACCATCGGAATTACCAAAAATGATTATTTGGGCAGATGGTTCTAGAGCTTTCAATAGCGCTCGCAAAGATATCACTTTTAATGCTATTGCTGCTTCCAAAGGCTATGAAGAGGTATTAAAAAGAGCTACACAGCCTGTTAACAATAATTCATCCAGCCAACAAGCAAATGCAGTGAAAGATGAGCTAACTAAAGATACACCAGTAAATGTTAATACTTATCAAGTGACTAATGATTTTTTAAATCAAGCTTTAGTTGGTATATCTGCCAGCTATGAAAATCGGGGACAAATCAAGGCTTTATTGCAAAAACAACTTAACTATTTACCAGTTATTAATAACTCTCAGCAAGTCAACTCAAAAACCGAATTGACCAGCAATACACAAGAGCAAAATTCCCAAGCAGCCGTTGATTTTGATGGCTTCTTGCCCTTATCTATTCGTTTTAATCCTGCTACATATTATCAAAACCATCCCAGAGTAGCTGGAGCTTACGACAATGACTATAAAGATTTTCAACTAGCAGGTAATCAAGACACAGCTTTAAAATCAATGATAGAGTTTACCAAAAATAAAAAAATATCATTAGTGTTTGTCAATATGCCATTAACAGGAGATTATTTAGACCCAGTGCGGTTAAAATATGAACAAGAATTTCAAAAATATATGTTAGATGCTTCCACTACTAATAGCAATTTTATCTACCGCGATTTAAGCCAAATCTGGCTCAAAGCACATGACTACTTTTCTGACCCCAGTCACCTCAACCGCTACGGAGCTTATGAAGTATCTAAAAGGTTGGCTATTGATCCGATGATACCCTGGAGTTTTAAATAAATGGTGATTGGTGATTGGTGATTGGTGATTGGTGATTGGGGACTAATAACTAATGACTAATAACTAATAACTAATAACTAATAACTAATAACCAAAAAATGAAATTTATATCACCTTTTTACGCGCTGTTTTTGCTGAGTATTCTTGGTATTTACTGGACTGTAAGCGAACAAAAATTAAGATTATGGACAATACTGATAGCTAGTATTGTATTCTACTCATCTTGGAACATTCAATACTTACCATTACTATTGGTACTTACTTTTATTAACTTTCGTATAGGCTTGGAAATCGGGAAAAATACCTCACCAGGTAAACATTCCCAAAATTGGCAACTTTCTAATGAAGAGTGGCAAATTGCTCAATCTGACTGGAATCTTAACCGTCTAAAAACTTTGTGCTTTGGGATTATTTTCAATGTAGGATTGTTATTAGGTTTTAAATATCTACCTATCATATTTAAATGGATATTTGAGATAAATTTAAATTCTCCAGATGCCCCATTTAAATTAGTGACACCCTTGGGAATTTCCTTTTTTACATTTGAGTGTATTGCTTATTTAATAGATGTTTATCGTGGAGCGCCGGCTACTGAACAATTTTTGAAATTTGCTGCCTATAAATTATTTTTTGCTAAATTAATTTCTGGACCAATTACCCGTTACCATAACTTAGCAGTTCAACTCAATACTCTAAAATTCCCTAATGTTGATAACTTATCAGAAGCTTTATGGTTAATTGCTAGAGGTGCGGTTAAAAAAGGCATTCTCGCTGATAATCTAGGAATTTTTGTAGATTTATGTTTTGGTAATTTACCAAGAGCAGGTAGCACAGATTTGTGGTTAGCTACTGTGGCTTATGGTTTACAATTATATTTAGATTTTAACGGTTATGTAGATATTGCCCGTGGTACTGCTTTACTTTTTGGTTTAGTTTTACCAGAAAATTTTGATTTTCCTTACTTCAGTACCAGCATTGCCGATTTTTGGCGACGTTGGCATATAACTTTAGGTGATTGGTTACGTAATTATCTTTACTTTCCTTTGGGTGGTTCTCGTCAGGGGTTGATGCGTACCTGCTTAAATTTATTCATTGTGATGATAGTAGCGGGTATTTGGCATGGTTCTGCGTGGGGTTTTGTAGTGTGGGGTGCGTTGCATGGTTTGGCCTTAGCTGTTCATCGTCTCACAGATGCTATAAGCGATCGCTCAAAAATTCTTTACCTATTTTGGCACAACCCTGTCGGTATAATTTTCGCTTGGTTGTTAACCCAGTTCATGATTTTCACCTCTTGGATCTGGTTTCGTCTCCCCAATATTCAAGATTCTGCTTTAGTTATACAACACCTTTGGGGTCATAGTGCGGATTCACAGTTTATTGAAAAAGTCTATGTCGAAGCCTTAAACAGCACTCCTCACCAACTAACATGGTCATTGGTGTTGATCGTTGTTGTCATGAGTATAGCTTATGGCTTTAAACGAGGCATGAAATTAGAGTTGAGTTGGCCGATAAAACTGGTTTTTGTACCTTTATGTTTCTATGCAGTTTGGTTACTAGCTCCTGAAGGCAGTTTACCTTATATCTACTTTGATTTTTAGGGACTTCCAAATAAAAAAATATCCAATCCAATTAATTATAAGAAAATCGAGTGAGCCAAAACCACGCCCGATAAAGTATCTCCACCAAGTTCCGATACTTTATCGTACTTTAGGCTGTGGATGTACGCGAACGGACTGCCCCAGACCTCTCCAAAATAGAATGTATTAATTTGTCATAAGTTGTAGGGGCGAAGCTTATGGGCGATAATTTAAGGTAAAAATCAGACATCTAGATATCCCAAATGCTTCGACCTGCCCCCATAAAGCCCCCATAAATAGGTTCCATAATTTCTTTTCTGGAGATGTCTAATGGTTAATCTGTTTCGTTGTTGGGTTGCCAATGATTGTAGTAGCTACTTTAGTAAATCGCTTTGATCCTAATTTCTAAACAAATCTAAAGTTTTGTAAACTTAATAATAAGTAAAAGTTATTACTTTTATAAATTTTAATAAAATAATCAATGTTACAAAACTCGTAAACTTATGCTAATTTTATAAGAACAGGAAAGAAATTACCTGTGTTTTTAACAAAAACATCGCACTCATAAAATGACCACAACCATTCAACAGCGCCAAAGCGCCAACGTATGGGATCGTTTCTGTGAATTTATCACCAGCACCAACAACCGCCTTTATATCGGCTGGTTCGGTGTATTAATGATCCCCACCCTGTTAGCAGCAACCACTTGCTTCATCATCGCATTTATCGCTGCTCCTCCCGTTGACATCGACGGCATCCGTGAACCCGTTGCAGGTTCATTAA
>NZ_JACJUZ010000098.1:0-14398 GCF_014299995.1 Sphaerospermopsis sp. LEGE 00249
TCAGAAAAGTATTCCCAAATGCTTTTGCAAATGGGATAGCGAGTGTCGCCGTTACACCAGTAAAGGTTCTGCCTTTTAAAGTGCCATTCTAAACAGATGGATATTTGTTCAGTTTAGCACGAACGGTTAATAATATCAATAACATCGTCACTTTGCCGTAATTTATTGATAATTAAGTTAACTAATTTATCGGCTTGACTAGAGTTAACTTGTCCAAAATCAATTACACGAATTTTGTTATCTTTACCCAATAAAGCAACATATTTATAGGCATTCCACACGCTTTCTTTTAAGTTGGATTCACATTTTTTCAGATTTTCTCCTAATTGTCGGTTTTGGTTTTCATCTAGTCCTTGTTCCTCGTCCCGTATATCTTCCCAAGCTAAAACTTTTCTCGCTTCTTCTCGCAGTTTGGTATCAGTATCAGCAACTGCCTAAATTATCCCACTTTT
The DNA here is from genome assembly GCF_014299995.1 of Sphaerospermopsis sp. LEGE 00249. Lineage (NCBI taxonomy): Bacteria > Bacillati > Cyanobacteriota > Cyanophyceae > Nostocales > Aphanizomenonaceae > Sphaerospermopsis > Sphaerospermopsis sp. LEGE 00249. Next base: position 453 of record NZ_JACJUZ010000098.1, read on the forward strand.
AAAGGTTCTATCTGATGTACCACATTCTTTAGTCATGGACTCTATCATTTTTAGAGTCTGACTATCCTGGATAGAATGTTCTGGTGCTAATATTGCTAAAGTTAAAACAGGACGATTAGAAATTGTACTAGAATTTTCTGGAAAGTAAATTAATTGTATTCCTGGATGGGAAGTAAAAACTTTTTTAATTTCGGCTTTGACTCTTTCTGCAATTCTTTCTGATTGGATATTGGCGCGACGGTCTGCTAAAATTTTGTTTAAGTTGGGTGACAGACTAAAACGATATTTATTTTTTTCTATTGACAAATAATAACAATCTGTAGCTAGTGTCTCTAAAACTGTTTCTACATTGCCAATATCTAAAGATGGTTCTGCTACTGCTAACCGAATTTCTGGTATAGTAGATTCTGCACGTAAAATACCACCATTAGATTCAAAAAATATTGTGGTTGTGACTTTGCGGTGCAGTCGTGCTTTTTTAATTTGGTCATCAGCTGCCATATCTAAACGAATAGCATGGGAATCTTTTTTACCACAAATATCAGTTGTTACTGCACCTTCTAATCTATCTTCGCCTAATTGTCCAAAAACAGCAGCGCGAAATTGGGGGTTATCTAGTGGTGCTGTTCCTAAAGTAATTAAGGGGTCACGGTGTGCGCCTTGATATCCTTGTTGGTAAGCATTAGATACCCACAATGCTAGGAGTCGTAATACTCCCCTGGTGCGTTGGAAGCGGGGTAAAACTTGCCATTTGCGCTCAAATACTGATAGCACTGAGGGATGGAAAGGATAGGTAGCATAAAAAGCTTCACGGGGGTTATCTACAGGAAACCAATTAGGAAGTTGTTGACGGTGGTCTAGTACCCAGTCTGCGTATTCATTACAGGTATTAATAGCATCTTTTGGTAACATAATCCTACCATCTGCACTGACAGCCCCAGCATCCCATTCAAATAGTCTTCTTCTGATAATTTCTGAAGTTTCTGCTTCTGCTGACATGATGATAGGTTTACCCACCCTATCCAGCATTTTTTTAAATCTTTGTTCATCTCCTTCATCGGCTGAGGTGTATTCCATTTCGGAAGCGGGAATGGAAACTACTAACACTACATTATCTAAACCTCTAGCCGTTTCTGATAATGCTTGAATGAAATTATATAAACTGTTGTGATAACCCTTGCCACGATAGGTACTAACATAATTAATAATTTCATCCATTAATATTAAACAGGGTTGATCTTTAGGCAGAAATTGTTTAATAACATCGCCTTTAGGTTCAATAAATTCTGCTTCGTGTTGTGCTAATATAGCTAAGGCATTTTCTCCACCTAATTGATAAGCAATTTCTCCCCAGGGAGTTTTCCGTAATGGTGTACCATCATTACCACCGCGGCCATTAAGAGAATCAAATTCAGTGCCGACAAATACCGCTACTGCTGCTTTTGGAACTGAAGAAATACCTGCTTTTTGTAATATCTTTTGTACACCAGTCCAATTATTAGCAATAGCACCACCTTTAGCTAAATGATAAAGTAAAGTTAAGGCGTGGGTTTTACCGCCACCAAATTGAGTAGAAAGATTAAAAATAGCAGAAGTTTCTGTTTTTTCACCCGATAAACGTCGCACAACTTGGGCGGAAAATTCTGTTAAATATTTAGTTAAATAGGTACGTTCAAAAAACCTTTCTGGTTGTTGATAGTCAGCAGGTGCTTTTTGATTTCTAACCTGGTCTAAATGTACTGCAAATTCCGCAGCATCTAAAGGTTTACCTTCCCGTAGGTCTTCGCGGGGTGTTAGTCCATCAATTTTGTACCAAGGTTTAATAGTTGCCATAAATAAATTTAAATGTGTGTGGGAGTGCGGAGTGGGGAGTGTTTGGGTTATGAAGTTAAACCAGAACTTCTTGAACAATTTATTTGCTAAACTCCATCCATCTTGAAAACTTGAGTTTGCGCCATAAAAAAACTATAGGTTTCAACTTGAACGGGGCTTATAGCAGAAAGCAAAAGGCAAAAGGCAATAGTAAAACCCTTACTATGATTAGGTTTCAATACTCAATCATGTCCTAATCATCCTGGCTACAGCTATAAATGAGAAAATTGATCTCAAAAGTGAAGGATTTGGATAGGATATAGAATTATTCCCCTACTAATCTTAATGCTTGATTTATCACTTTATCAGATAAATACATTCCACAGAGGCGCAGTTGTTCTAAAACTGGGCGTGCAGATGGAATTATCCCTCGTTGTTTAGCTGTAAGAACTATACCTAAAGTTCCCCGGAGGGGAATGCCCAAAGCTGCTGCACAACGACGGGCTGCTAAATCATCAATAATTACCTCAGTGCCAGGATTTACATAAGCCCAAGTTAAAACCGCAGATTCACCAGCCCCTAAATCCCAAGTTTGAATGATGCTGGGTATGGGAGGTGTTTCTGTCACTACCAACCAGGAGGTATGAGCGAGACTAGAGGCGGTGATGTCTGTTTCTCCATAAGCCTGAATTTCAGTGGACACTGCTTGAGGAACAGTGATTTCCGGGCTGACTATCTGCAATAAATGGAGAAAACCACCTTTAGTCAAAAAAATTAGGGGAGAGGTGTTAATTGCAGGTTTGATGGCAATACTTGGCAATTTTTCAGTCACGGCTTAATCTTTGGGCTTTAATAGGTAATTGTTGGGGACAAAATACAGGTTTTTATTCACGGGCTAATTCTTGTTCTAAATCATCAAAATCTACAGAAAATACATCCACTTGTTCACGGGCTAGGGCTGCAAGAAAGTCGCGGCGGTTTAACCCGGCAATTTGTGCAGCTTTCTCTTGAGAAATTTCCGCTTTTTGATACCAGTATATAGCGGCTGCTAGGCGCATATCACGTACAAAGTCATCTGGGGAAAGACGACGGGCTGAAAATACTTCTGGGGGTAAGTCTAGATTTACTTTCGTCATAAAGTTAGCTTCCATGAAAATTAAAATCCTAGTCCTTTCTTTCTGGCTAATACCCCATCTACCCAGCGTTTTTCCTCTGTACCGGTGGGGTATAATGCGGATAATGCCTGAGCAAGTCCCCAAAAGCGTTGGTTGTTTCCTGCTCCTTCATCTACTCACCGATGCCACCGGAGTAGTATAACCACAACAGGGACAGGTGGCAGAACCTCTTTTAACAGTGCCATCAAAACTAGGATTTTTTACTTCTATTTCTGGGTTATCACTAACTACCCATTTACTCTTTTGCTTTTCAATAATTTCAAAATCTACCCGCTTATCTTCCGGTTTCGGAATTATCCTTAAACCAATATTGCGATTACTTTTTTTACACAAATACAAAGACCGCATTAACGGCACTTCCGCACCACATCCTGGACCTTCACAAATAATAGTCCGCGCCCATAAATAAGCAATTGGTGTACTACCATCAGCATCTTTTGGATAAAATTGGGCTAACTCTTTTTCTGCTTCTTCCTTTACCCACTGTCCCCATTTTCGCACTTCATCCGCTAAGGTTTGTCCGTACTTAGGAATATATTCCAACACCACCTTATTTAACAATACTGCCACCGGGTTAATATCAGAAGCAAAAGCATCCGCACCCACTCGCAACGCTTCCAACGGAATAGCACCACCACCAGCAAAAGGGTCAACTACTAATGGTTTTGTTCCTGGTATTCCTCCTAAAGCTTCATGTGCAGCTTGAGTTAAATTCCGACTGGTTTCTAAATAATCAGTTTGTGTAGAATTATCCCAATTAGCAAAATCAGCAATAAAATCTAGTAGGCTATTTCTTAATATATTCCAGTGTTGAGGATTATGAGAATTTAACTGATTTTCTGGTTTAGCTAAAACTTGCCATTTAGTCCATATTTCAGTAGAACAATTTTTAGAGAAATCACTATTTATAGCTATAGCTTTTTTAGCAAAATTAGTAATATATTCCGTAGCTAAATCTCGAAAAGACTGGGGACAATTTTCATCAACAGGGTCAGGCCATAAAGCCGCACAAATAACAGCCCGACAAGCGGCTAAAGGTCGTCTTGCCCACCAAATATGTAATGTAGAAATATGCCCATGTCTGATGGATTTCTCCCGTCGGGCGTGGGCAGAAATGCGTTTAATGGGTAAGTCAACTTCGATGAGGCGTTTAGGGTATTTGGTGGTGTTCATGGTTTTTTGTTTGAATTAGAATTTCCCGTAATTTTTGACTTTCAGATCCCGGACTTCTTTAAGAAGTCCGGGATCTAAGCACACAGACTTTCAGATCCCGAACTTCTTAAAAAATTTAAGAGGCGTTTAGGGTATTTGATGGTGTTCATGGTTTTTTGTTTGAATTAGGTGGTTATTGAAGGAGTAACTTGTAGATGAACTACCCCATCTTACTTCATTGAAGATGGGGTTTCTACATCCCCATCAGTAAAGTTGATCTACTAACTCTTTGTCTCATAAAGGTTACAATCTCAATTAGTCATTAATCAGAATTGGATTAAGCAGAAAAACCACACCAATTACATGGTTTATTAATCACTCTGACTGACTGATTGAAAACCTTAAAATCCTTTGTTATCAAGACTTACAAGGTATTTTTAAAAGTAATCAATCAGCAATTAGTGAGTAATTTATGATGGATATTTTTAATATAGCAACTATATCCACTAGCTGACATATTGGATGTATTGGATATTGTTATTGTAGATGACGTATATGATAAGATTTTTGTATGAGTACGTTAATGAAATAATGGATATAATGGATATGATGGATAAACAAAAGAGTAAAAAAGATATGGCAGAAATAAGAGTTTTTGTTAAGCCAGAATTAAGACAAAAATTTAAAAGTAAGTGTGTACTAGAAAATAAAACCATGAGTGATGTTATTGCTGACTTCATGGCTACTTATGTTAACGACAATCAAGAAACTAGCCACACTTAAAACCCAATGACAGTTAGAGCGATCGCACTAACAACCCCAAACAACCAACCCAACGGAACCATGACAACTGAATTAAGTAGATTAGACCGGATAGAAGTGATTTTAGAGCGCGTGGCGGTACAACAAGAAACTACTGCTACAACACTGGATAACTTAACAGGTAAAGTTGACGATATTACTTATAAAGTTGATGACTTTATTAATACAGCTACCAGTGTTTTAGGAAGAAGTGCCATTTTAGATGACATCATAGTTAGACTTGACCGCAATTTTGAACTACACCAGCAACGATTTGAGGAAAACCAACGCTCAATTAATGCTGCTTTAGAAAGACTAGAAGCAATTTTGATGCAACTAATGGATAAGTAAAGCGATCGCCTAAAACAAAATTAAAGACTTTCAGATACCGGACTTCTTTAAGAAGTCCGGTATCTAAGCACTTCTATATTATACCTCCTAAAAGGTCTTCTGTTTTCAATTGATAATGTTCTATTTTTATAAATGGTTGCCAATTTAATCTCACTGGATCTTGAATAGTATGAACTTCTGGAGATGCCTTGTCTACCGACAGGCAGGAAGCACAATTAAATACTACATACAACCAGTAATCACCCTTCAATCTTTCTGCCGTTTTATATTCATTGGTTGTTAACGCTACCTCACCAATATTTGCCCGTCCTTTGACTTCAATAAACCTGACTTTACTTGCTTTTAATGGATCTCCAGAATCAATTTCACGGGATATTAAATCAAATCCGCGATTCTCTTTTTCTACACTGACAACTTGCCAACCTCTAGCTTTTTCATAAGCTATAACTGCCTGTATTGCTATTTTTTCAATCTCATCATCAGATACCATCGGCGCAATTTCTGGAGAAGTTCTTTCAGGATGGGGTAATACCCAAGCACGTCCATGATGACGAATATCAGTAATTGCACAACTGGCTTCTTGCTGCAATTCTTCCCGTCGCTGTTCTAACCTCCCATTTAATTCAAATAATCGGTCTTCTAATTGTTTAATACGACCATCTAACCCTTGTTCTTTAGAACCAGATTCTTTCAGTTGAAATAACTCTGCATATTGAATCTGGACTTTATCAATAATCACATTCAGACTAATTTCTATATGGTTAGAAATTGTCTCTACTTCCTTTTGTCGCTGTGTGCGAATTTCTGTTAAAAAGCTATTTAATTCCTGTTCAATTAATGCTTGTTCTACCTGTTCTCGACTGGGTAAATTACTATCATCTGGTAAATAATTAACTAAATTAACAGAGTTATTATTATTGTGATTATTCTCTGTTTGTACTTCGTTTTGGCTGGTAAAATCTCCTATTTTTGCTGGTACTAAATCTAAAAATAAAGTTGGTTGACGGACAGTCATTGTTCCATCTAACTCTGTCTGCACCACATATAAACGTTCATGGAGTTTTCTACCCCGTCCATCTGCGATCGCAGCCGAGAAAACATCCAACCTCGCTGGTGTCTGACGGTGTAAATCAAAAAACACCGCACCCTGACGCAAATCTTCCTGTACTTGGTTAGAAACCTCATCTCGTACACATTCAAATAAGGGATGTCCTGGTGTCACCCATTCCAATGTCGGGTCATCTGTCAAAATATTTTTATCAAACGTAATCTTTTTATACTCTCGTCCCAACTTACCAAAGCGATTTTCTAACCTATCTCCCGTTGCCCATAAAGTCCGAGGAACACGCCCAATTCTGTATATTTTCTTACCCTTAGCTGTTTCCTTGGGATGAATCCCCGCTATATGTGCTGCTTGCACAAAGAAATCATGGATAACTTCAGGTACTAATCTCCGTTCCTTAGCTTCAGCAGATTTACCAATTATTTGTGATAAATTTAATTCTCGTTTAGCAAGTCCTTCTAAAGCTGAATCACTAATTTTACGGAAACGTTCTGTATCTACCTGTTCTACAATGCGATCAACAATTACAGCCTCAGTAAGATTATGAGCGTACATATCCCGAATCATCCGTTCTAACTGATTAGCAGGGAAAATATCACCCAGTACATTGAATACTTTACCCGTCCTTTCTGGATCTAAGTCCATTTCAATAGCGTGAATCCGCTCAAACAGTTTCCATAAAACTTTACCTTCGCTGGTGTTAATAGCTACAAAGTTAAAAATTAGACAATCCTTATCCTGTCCATAGCGGTGAATCCGTCCCATGCGCTGTTCTAACCGCACTGGATTCCAGGGAATGTCATAATTGATCATAAACCAGCAGAATTGTAAATTAATACCTTCCCCTGCTGCTTCTGTAGCTACTAAAACTTGACAATCTTCTCTAAATTCCCGTTCTGAATAAATGCGAGTATTGGGCGTATCTCTATCACCTATTTTCATTCCGCCATGAATTTGAGTAACAGTTAATCCCCATTCTTTTAATTTTCCTACTAAATAATCTAAAGTATCTTTATGCTCGGTAAAAATGAGCATTTTCATTTTTGGATCTTTAAATATTCCTTTTTGGGTAATTACTTCTTTTAACTTAACTAATTTAGATTCAATTTCCCGTTTTTCTAATATTAGTGCTTGACTAATTAGTTGATTTAATTGTATAATTTCCTGTGTCAATGCAAAGGGATCTATGGAAGCAACTACACCTTCTAAATCACCGATAATTTTTTGTTGTTCGGGTTCTGGTAATTCTTCAAAATTGTCTGGTAATTTCTTATTAATTTGTTCTTGACGATAGCTTTCTGGATCTTCTAAAATTCTTTGGCGTTTATCGCGCATTCTTTCTAAACTACGACGGACAGCGTAAATACTAGAAGCAAAGCGACGTTGTAACATAGCCATGGTAAAACCTAACGCCCTACCTCTGGCTGTATCATCACTGGCAGCTTTGATTGATTGGTCTTCTACATAATCAGTAAGTGCATTGTAAAATTCTAATTCTTCTGCATCAATTTGAAATTCAATAGTTTCAACTTTACGGTTAGTGAAGAGTTTTTTAACAATACCTGTTTCTTCAGGGAATGTAACCAAAGCTTCTTTAGTCCGACGCAAGTAGAAAGGAGCATTATTCCGTTTCATTGCTTCTTCTAAACTTTGGACATCTCCATAAACATCTCGGTCTAATAATTCTAGGAATAAACAAAAGTTTTTTGGATCACCTTTATGGGGCGTGGCTGTCATTAATAAATAGTGGTCGGTAATTTTTGCCAGTTCTTCACCGAGTTTATAGGCTAAGGTTTTACTATCGGAACTGTAGGCACTCATTTTATGTGCTTCGTCTACAATAATTAAGTCCCAGTTACTTCTTAATAAACTGTCTTTTGCGTCTTCGATGCGAGAAACCCAAGATACGGAAGTGACAACTTGATTTTTTTCTTGCCAGGGATTAGAACCATAGTTAGCGCGTAGCACATCACCGCGTATCACTTCAAATTCTTCTCGAAATTTGTCTTTGAGTTCTCGCTGCCATTGAAATGTCAGGTTAGCAGGGGTGATAATTAGTGTACGTTGAACTAATCCTCTCACTTTCAGTTCTTTCAGTAGTAACCCTGCCATGATGGTTTTTCCAGCACCGGGGTCATCTGCGAGTAAGAACCGGATGCGTGGTTGTTTGAGGAAATAGTCGTAAACTGCTTCTAGTTGGTGTGGTAAGGGGTCTACACGAGCGATCGCCAACGCGAAATAAGGGTCATATTCATAGGACAACCCCAAACGTAATGCTTCTACACCGAACCGAAAATGCTGGGAATTACCATCAAAGGGTTCTTTTTCCGGTGTAGATTCCAACTGTTCCAACTGTTCAGCATTGAGAATTGGTTGATAGGTATGGTTAGTGTTGACTCCTGTACCAATGAGTTTTATTGCATCACCCATTGATACAACGACCAATACCTGTACTGGTTCTGGAAAAATTGAACCATGTACAATTACATTTGCTTTCAGTTGGTCTAGTTTCATGCTGTCACCATTATTTGAGAAATTTCTACTTGTGCCTCTTTACTTCGTTCAATTGCATAACAGTTAGTAGTGTTATAGACAAATATCTTTAAGCTACTTTTCCCGGTTTTACCCGGAATGGGCTTTCCTGCAATACCCCCTCTCCTCCATCTTCTCAAGCTTTTGCTTAATAAGATTTTTACATCTGATTTATAGCTTGATGTAGCAAGTCATATATCAATAAAAATAATAAGCTGTTACACAGCTAAATTGTATAATCCTAATATTCTGAACTCTTGTTTAACAGGCAAGATGCCTGTTCCACTTATACAAATTAAATGCACAACAGCTTAATCACATTTAAGTGTGGTTGTAAATATTTTTCTAGATTATTGTTTGTTAAATTTCTTTGCTGAAAAGATAAATATTGTAATAAATCTTCAGTAAATACCTCAGCAGCAACAATGTGGTTTAGACATATAACTGTAAATTACTTAAACAATACTGCGTTGTGTCACGTAAACACTAAACCTCAAAAACTACCAAACATAGCGGTTTTACATAATTTATTAACACTTCTTAGCAATGTTGGACACACATTTTCAACAAAAAACCTCAATATAGTTGTGTTGTACTACTAAAAAGGTCAGGTTACTGGGGTATGCTTTACTCATACTACTCTCTGGGTCCTGTTTATTATCTATTCACAGCTTATACTGAGAGAGCTTTTTTACATCCTTTCCGACTTTTCAAACATCCTCTAAGGGCGAAGCATTCGGGCAACCAATTATCAATTTTGATCACAGGTTATTTTCCGAATGCTTCGCCCCTACGACTCCTGACTCCTATTCCTAACTAGCAACTTGGGTTATTTAATTTATTTATGACTTTATCCCCTCCCCTAAATTCTCAATCAGATCCTCCCCTTCCCCCTGGGGAAAGCCTACCCACAATGTATGATTTACCTAGTGAGAACCCAGAGGAAAAAGGTTTGCCAGACGAATTTCATTTTTTACAACCATTACTTTTATACCTAACTTTTCAACCTATAAACTGGCCACCAGAATTGGTTTATAGTGCTGCTGATCTGAATCTTTATTATCATTTAGAGCATCCTTTATGGTATAAACGTCCAGATTGGTTTGGTGTAATTGGTGTTTCTAGGTTATATAAAGGTGAAGATTTACGTTTAAGTTATGTGACTTGGCAAGAAACAGCAAATCCTTTTGTGGTAGTGGAATTATTATCTCCTGGTACAGAAGATGAAGATTTAGGTAACAAGCAAAGTCAAAAAGATCAACTGCCTACAAATAAACCTCCTACAAAATGGGAAGTTTATGAACGTATTTTGCGGATTCCTTACTATATTGTTTTTAGTCGTTATACCAATGAACTCCGCGCATTTCATTTAGTTGGTGGTCATTATGAACCAATGAATTTAATAAATGGACTTTTACCCATGCCAGAGTTAGGTTTAAGTTTAGGATTATGGTCAGGTTCATTTCGTGGTATTTCTAAGTTGTGGTTAAGGTGGTTTACTCTTGATGGAGAATTAATTCCTGAACCTACAGAAGAAGCTACTAATGCTAAAGAAAGAGCTATTATTGCTGAACAAGAAGCAACTCAAGCAAAAAGAAAAGCGGAAATACTGGCTGAAAAATTGCGTCAGTTGGGTGTTAATCCTGATGAACTTGATGATTAATTAATTAAATCTTTTTGTCAGAATCAGGATGTCCAGGATTTAAGGATTTACAGGATTAAATCAGGATGGAAAAATTGATTAATTAATCTGTCACCTGTCACCTGTCACCTGTCACCTAATATTAAGAACCTTGATCCATAATCATATTTTGCACGATTGAAGCTGTAGCAGGTGCGAGTAAAACACCGTTGCGATAATGACCAGTGGCTAAAATCACATTACTATAATTAGCTAATTTTTCAATCACGGGTGCTGGTCTACCTTCAGGACGGGGACGCATACCAGACCAAGTGCGGAGAATTTTCGCCTCAGATAAATCTGGACAAAAGGCGATCGCCTGTTGTTTGACAGATTCTAACAATTCTTTTTTAGCTAAAATCTCATCTTCATTATTGGGAAATTCTACCGTAGCACCCACCCAATAGTCACCATTACCCATAGGTACAAGATGAACATCATTGCCAGTAATTACTGGTTGAAAATCAGGATTGCCTAAAACCCGTCCTAAACTTAAATATAAAGCTTGTCCTAAAACTGGGCGAATATTTACCTTATGATTTAATTGTCTAGTGAGTAAAGTTGAACCTAAGCCAGCAGTCACAATAAACCAATCTGCCTCAACTTTACCTTCTGAAGTTTCCATAAATTTAAGTTTTTCAGTAACATGGGGTGTGATCTGAACTATGTCAGTAGAAGGGGCTTGATGATTGCGTACAGCCACACCAAATTTAAATTTTACCCCATTGCGTTGCGCTGCATCTACCAAAGCTAAAGTTAACGCTGTGGGGTTGAGTTGCAGGTCTTGAGGAGAATAAACAGCACCAATCACAGTAGAATTATTAACCTGTGGACAGAATTTTTCTAGTTTTTCCTTGTCCCACACAGCTAACTGCCATCCTTGAGATTTACGAATTTCCCGTAATTGTTCCCAATCTGTTATTACCTCCACACCACTTTCTAAAGGGTGTTCTGGGTCTTCAGACAATAACATGACAAGACCCTGACGGTTACAAGGAATTTTCCGCCCTGTGATAGCTTCCAGTTCAGGAATTAAAGTTTGATAACGTTTAATACTTTCTTCCCGGATCTGCCAAGCTTTACCCTTGGTTTTATGGCTAATAATGCCCATTAAAACACCCAAAGCCGCAGCAGTAGAACCTTGTGCTGGTTGGTTTTTCTCAAAAACAGTGATATTTAAACCTTTAACTTGGCTGAGTTGATAGGCGATCGCTGCCCCAACTACACCACAACCGATAATTACTATATTCATAAATTTTGTAAACGGTGAGGGATGAAGAGTTAAGACTATCCTCTTCACCCTATCACTTGATTAACCTAGCGTTTTGTGACTCAAGACTCAGAGTTATTTAGTTGTCAGTGATTAGTTATCTGGTTAAAGCTGGTAATAGGTAATTGGTAATTGATAATGGGTAAATCTATTACTGTCCCCAGTCCCCAGTCACCAGTCCCCAGTCACCAGTCACTTTACTCTGGAATCAGTTGTAGGAACTTGTCAACATCTGCAAAGGCATCTTTGTAAGCACTTAAAGCTTGACTGGTGTTACCTGCACCAGCAGCTTTGTCAATTTTTACCAAATCACTCAATAAATCCTTGGTAATTTGTCTGGCTTTAGACTGGTCTTGGGGTAATAGGTTGGGGATAACATAGGTCATATTTAACCTAGCTTCCGTCATTGGTCCATGAATAAAATTACCCACCTTGATCCATTCACCGCTTTGAATCAGGGTTTGCAGTTCTTGTGAGCGATCGCGCACCACCTGAATATCAGGAAAATATTCCTGAATTTTGGCAACTTGAGCCGGTGTGTAAGTTGGAGGTGCAGTAGCAACACTAGGACTGCCACAGCTGATCAGGAATGTAGTCAAGAGTACAAGAATCAGTGACAAAATAGAGCGTTGACGCACCATAAAAGGAAATTAATTTGCTATTTGTTTACCAATTTACAGTGTCATTTTAGATCGCTACTGTAATTTTTCGTTCCTACTAGTGAAAGTTTTGTCAAAAATTCTCTCACTTCATCGGGAGGAAATTCTGGCATCCTGACACAAGAGGGCAACCACGGGGGGATTGCCCCTACTCCTGTGATAAATGTGAGGAAATCTTCATTCACAGTTGCAAAACTTCCAATCTTCTTGATAAGCTGAAACACTAATAAGACAAACCTTCTGGCGGGTTTTCTGTTTTCACATCCCCCACAGACCGATGCAATATTAGGAGAGTTTTAACGTGAATGCAGCTGAACAGGCAACAAACCTTGAACTAGCCAGCAAGATTGCTACAGTAGTGAACTTGTTTAAATTAGAGTTTCCTGATGCTAAAAGCGATCTTAAACCTTGGCATAATGACCAAGAAACCAGGGAACTCGTAGATCCTGATTCCATCGACATCGGTTTTCACTTTCCGGGAATCAGCAAATCTTGGCGCTGTCGTAGCGTTTTATTTCAAATCCGTTTTTATCAAGATCCCATCAATAAATCTCGGCGAGCTATTGGGATTGAAGTATCAGGATTTGATCATCGTGGGCAAGCATGGCGACTGTCAACGGTAGATCAATGGAGTTTTGTTGGTGAGTCTTTACCTTCTCCTGTTATTGGTGACAAACTCAAACAAATTTGCCGACAAATATTAGAAGTCTTTAACATAAATTCTGATTGATAAGGAGTCAGGAGTTATGAATTTTGGATTTTGGATTTTGGATTTTGGATTGTTTTTTGCAAATTCAATCTAAAATTTATAATCTAAAATATTTCTCTCTATCTTCCCACACCTTCCCAAGCTAACAAATATCAGGACTTACGCAAAAGGGAACGAAAGTAGGGGTAATACCCTTCGGGAAGCAAGCTACATGAATTACCCCTACGCAAGAATAAGGTTTTCAGTCACATCTTGCGTAAGTCCTAAAATATGATAAATATTCAACAGAAATATCTCAAATTTTCTGTCATAAATATAATTCTATAATTCTATAATTCTGCAAGTTGAATTAATCAGCGTCTAAATATTCCCCAGGTGTTATCTACCATCAACACCACACCGAGGAAATATATGCGCTTTTCCACATTTGGTAAATCAGGTAGATTTTCTTTTCCGTTTGCTGTTAAATGTGTTAGCTTTACGTTTTTTTTTGGAACTTTAATATTTTGTGGTTTTTATATCGGTTCTTCCATGATCTCCTATGTTATCTCCAACTCAAACACTATTCACCCTACCTCAATATCTGGTATTAAAGATTAATAAATTGGTAGTTGGTAATTGGTAGTTGGTAATTGGTAATTGGTAATTGGTAATTGGTAATTGGTAATTGGTAATTGGTAATTGATGATTGGTAATTGGGAATAATAAAATTGATTACCCAGTCCCCAGTCCCCAGTCCCC
>NZ_JACJUZ010000099.1:0-14321 GCF_014299995.1 Sphaerospermopsis sp. LEGE 00249
CCCCAGTCCCCAGTCCCCAGTCACCAGTCCCCAGTCCCCTCCTCCTGACTTCTGAATTTATTCAGGAACTCCCATCTATTTGTTGAATTTCTAATTAGATAGCGTGTCTTACCTAGAGCGTCGATTCAGTAATGCTAGGTAATCTCTTGTTACCTGGTAGGGGCGAAGCATTCGGGTGATAACCTATCGCTGAAACCAGTTCATATTCCGTCCGAACTTCGCCCTTACGATTAATGAATCGGTGTTCTAGAAGAAATTGGAGTAAAAAAAGTTCTATGCTTTCATCTGAAAAATCCTCTTTGGAGGCGGGTTTAGCTGCTCTCAAAGAGGGAAATTACTATGCGGCAATAACTCAACTTTTGCCTATTGCTAATCAACCAGAAGACAGCGATATCCGTTTGCAAGCACTGGTTGGTTTAGTGATGTCTTATGCACACACAGGGGAAATATCAAAGGCGATCGCCTTGTGCAGAAATTTAATTGAAAGTGATAATTCCCAAGTTCAAGAATGGGCAAAAGTTGCACTTGAACATTTAACTAAACGACAAAAAAGACTCAAATCAAAATCACATCATCAATCACACAATATTGTCAATTCTACTCAAATCACTAAGCCACAAGCAAGTGTATCAAACAATTATACCAATAATATCTATAGTACCACAGAAACAACCAGCATTTATTGGCGACAAGCTAGACGTGCAAAAGTATGGCAACCTCTCCGTAAATATAATTTAATACCTTCCCGATTATTAGCTTTAGCAACTTTCATGGCTTTGTTTTGGGTATTACGCGCCATGTTAGAGTTACCAATGGCTTTAACCAATCAGATTTTAGATAAACTTCCTTATGTTAGTCCATTGCCATTTTTATATAGTGATTTTACTACCTTAATATTAGTCCCGTTGTTGGTGTTGTTGGTGCTGTCTCCTTGGTTGTTAGATTGGTTACTAACAGAATTTTATCAGCAACAACCGTTATCTAAAGAAATTTTGTATACCTATAGTCGGGAAGCAGTAAGGATCACACAACGTACTTGTCAGCTAAAACGTTGGCCTGTTCCCACATTCCAGATTTTACCAATAGCAGCACCGATGATGTTCACCTATGGTAATCTACCTCGTAACGCCAGAATTGTTGTTAGTCAAGGACTCTTAGCAAAACTTACAGATGATGAAATAGCTACTATTTATGCTTTAGGTTTAGGACAAATTAACCGTTGGGATTTTGGGGTGATGTCTTTGGCTTTGTTGGTGACTTTACCGATTTATCAACTTTATCAGCAAGCCTCAACTTTGGCAAATAAAAGTGAGCAGAAAATTTGGTGCTGGACTGCTACAGGTTTGGCGGGTTTGTGTTATGGTATTTGGTGTTTATTGACGGGTACAACTTTGCTGAATGCGCGGTTTCGCCTTTATGCCAGCGATCGCCAAGCTGCCGAAATTACAGGTAATCCTAATGGGTTAATTCGTGCTTTACTGAAAATTACCATTGGTATTGCTGATGATATCAAAAAACAAGAACATACCAGTCCGCAATTAGAAAGCTTGAATATTTTAGCCCCAGTAGATTTTCAACACAGCCTCTGTTTAGGTAGCCTTGCCGGTCATTTACCTTGGGAATCATTATTAATATGGGAAAATAGCAATCCTTATCGGCAATGGTTTACTATTAATAATAGTCATCCTTTATTGGGCGATCGCCTGCAAGGTTTGTGTAAAATTGCTCGTCATTGGCATTTAGAAACAGAACTACATTTTATCCATCCAGAGTTATTGCAAGTTAAACCACAATCTTTCTTATTACAAATTGCCCCCTTTTTGGGCATTCCTTTAGGATTGACATTAGCAGGACTGTTTTGGTTAGCTTGGCAAAGTGCATACACCTTGCATTTATTTAACCTGAAATGGATTTATGATGATTGGTCATTTGTGACAGGATTCTTAATGATAGGCTTTAGCATTGGTACAGTCATGCGGCTAAATGCCTTTTTCCCAGAAATCAAATCTTTGAGCTTAGACAGTGATGAGCAAATTTTGCAGCTATTAACAAACCCCTCGGTTTTGCCACTGGATAGCGTCAGCGTCCGTATTATTGGTAAACTGTTAGGTCGTCGAGGTACTAGCAACTGTCTAGCCCAAGACCTGATTTTAGAGTCCAGCATCGGTTTAGTGAAGCTACATCATATTCCTGGGTTAGAACTCAAAACCACACCCCAAGAATTGATAGGTAGGCAAATTATCGTTACAGGTTGGTTACGAAGAGGGGTAACACCTTGGATCGACATTCAAACCCTAGAAACTGAAAATGGCACAATTATTAATAGTCCCCATCCCATTTTTTCCACTGTTTTAGCCGTCATCGCCCAAGCTTGGGGAGCTTATATAATGCTAACAGCCCAATCTCTAGCCGGATAATGGCACTTGCTGCCTTTAAAACCCAGGAAATGTAAATAAACGTTGCAAACTTGAACTCAATAATGTTACATTTGTTCATGAAATTAATAGCAACTGACCTAACTCAGTCACCCAACTTAGTTAGTGATTCTGCTACTGCTAATATTCCATCCCCCTTAATCCTTACCAAAACAGCAGGAAAGCGACCAGCCGATGGCTGGTTTTTGTTTCCAAAAATCCCCTTGTGCAAAAATGTATTGTATACTACGATGCTATAATGCTATAATGCAATCTGCAAAAATGTGAGTGCTGAACTAGCTACGTAGGCAATACCATGATAATGTTAAGAGATGGTATTTCGTTCTGCGGGTTAAAGCTGGAAAGAATTCATTTACTGTAGTAGACAGTTGACTATTAAATTGAGAATCCTGAGAATTAAGATGGTATTAGCTGGGCATACTAGCGGTTTAGTCTTAAATAAGCATCATCCTCACAAAAAACGGTATTGAAAAATTGCGCCCAATCTATAGACAAACATGAGCATTAATATTCATAAATTTAGTAGCGCCGCAACTAGGTCTACAAAACTTATCAGCGTGACTATTGACCGTGTAATAGGCACTATAGATTGTATACAAGCATATTGTTAAGATTATCATGGAAATAATTGAGCGATATATTATTCAAAAAAGTTATCCCCATAAACAGGAGATTGATGATTTATGTTTTTGTGCTAAAAATTTATACAGTTATGCTAACTTTTATATTTACCAAAGTTTGATTTTGAAGCATAAATATCTAGATGTTAATTTCCGAGAAAAGCAGTTAAAGAATTTTCAAGCTGACCTAGCTTTATCTACTCAAGTAGTAAAAAAATATTTATTAGGTTTAGATTTTAATTTGTTAAACCTGCTCACAGCAATTAAGATATATAAAGAAAATAAACCAGAATTTTTAGAGAGAGACAAATTACTCAAATATCAACACAAAGAAAAGAGCAGACAGTTATTAGTTTATATTGATCAGATCGTGAGTAAATCGAAAATGAAAGCAGACTTGATTCATCTATCACCAAACCATATTTGCATTCCTACTGTTGTAGATTATTTCTGTCTGCATCGAGTCAGGAATGTACCCAATATTGACCATGATGTGGTAGAAGTTGTTTATGAAAAAGAGGAGTTAGATTATGACTTAAAACAAGATGCGATTGCAGCGATTAATGTAGGCAGAGATAACCTAGCAGCGTTAACTGCTAACCAACCTAGATTTGTGCAAGTTATAATCAAAGGGCAGATTATCAAGTCAATTAATCGTTATTACAATCAACAAAAAGCTAAATTAAAATCTTTACTACCGGCTCGTAAACAAACATCTAAATTGTTGATGTTAATGGTAGTTTAATATTTTAATATAAAGTATTCCCGACAGCGTTTAGCCAAGGGATAGGGGCGTTATAGTTCTCCCTGTTGGGGTGATTCCCTAAGAACAAACAACATGATATAAATGTATGTTCATGGTATGTTCATGGTATGTTTATTGTATGTTCATGTAGTTTGAAACTATAGTTTGATAGTTGGCATTAAAAAATTGGTTTATGGCGATTTTTGTTAATAGCATCTATTTAAAAGCCAAAGCCAAGTCAATGTTTTTGTTTTGTCATTTTCATTTCCACACTGGAGGTATAGTTCATGTCCGTTCGCCTATACATAGGTAATTTGCCCAAAGAAGAAATTGATCGTCAAGAATTGCAAGCTGTATTTGCGGCTGAAGGCGATGCTGTCACTACTAAACTGATTAAAGACCGCAAAACAGGTAAATGTCGTGGTTTTGGATTTTTAACGGTGAACAACGATGAACAAGCAGACCAAATTATTGAAAAATATAATGGTCAATTGTTTAAAGATGCTGCCATTAAACTAGAAAAGGCATTACCCCGGACTAAAGGTGATGAAGGTGAAGAACAAGCGCCCAAAGCTGCTAGTCAAGGTAGTAGCACTCCTGCACCTAATACCAACAAAGAACGCCGTGAAAAAGGATCTAAAAAATCTCGCCGTGGTGGTGGTGGATCTCGTGAGACAGTTACCACAGCTGATTCAGACGCAATTCGTCCAGATCCCCGTTGGGCTGATAAGTTAGAACAACTCAAACAAATGTTAGCTGCTGCCGGCTCCTGATCCTCCAAGTCCAGTGCTAAAAATTAAAAATCACAAATATAGCAGGAGTCAGGAGTCAGGAGTCAGGAGTAAAACTCGCTGCTCGTGGGATTTTCATGATTAACTGATGTCCTAACTACTTTGTCTACAGCCATATCACAAATGATGGAGATTTTTAATTTTTGGTTGTTCTTTTGTAGCTAAGGCTACTAAATTTCTCTGAAATCACCAGCCCTCGTGGACTGTTTTTTGTGCAAACAACCAACAATAACAGAGGCATTAAGCAGTGTTGAAAGCTAAATCTGGCTTCAGCACTGCTTAATTTTATTAAGGGGAATAGGGAATAGGGAGAAAGATTTTAGATTTTAGATTTTAGATTGGAGTTGACAAAAACAATCCAAAATCCAACATAAAAAACTCCTGCCCCTGCCCCTCACAAGGGTAGGTATTTTACATTGTCGTCAGGGCAAGACTTGGTGGACAAGGTGACAAGGGAGGAAAACCGTACAAAGTCTGTATTCTTAGTCACAAAAATAGTCCGTCAAAAAACCATTGTCCGTATAAAATCTTCCTTGTCCACTTTCCCTCCTTGTCTTCCTAGTCCTGTGAACTGCCTTCTGCCCCCTGCTGTAACTTTTTTACAAAACTGTAGCTTATTTAACAAAAATAAATAATTCATAATAATAGTATAAGTCAATACTGTATTTTAAATACTGTAGTTTAAAAAAAGTAATTTCACCAAAAAAGATTGTGAGGATGAAAGATGTGTAAGCTAAACGAAATTGTCAATTCAACAGTAATTAATAATTGTTTTATGGGGGAAACAAATAATGTCAATCAGTGAATAAAAATATTTAAAATTCACGTATTTTATGCTTGTTAATCGGCGCATTAAGCATTAATTTTGCATTAATTAATGTCTGATATATCATTGATATTTTTTTTATTAGTATTAAAAAAATATAATTTCATCTATCAAAGGTATTGAATATTAATATACAAAAATACGTGAATTTGATGAAAAGTTACCCCTGAAATCATCATTTATAAATTAAAATAAAGATTAATCAAAGTTTCTAAAGAATTCAGGTAAGCGTGAACAGCGTAAACTTGGAAACCCAAACTACCTTGTGATAATCAGCAACACACAACTTATGAACTCTACCAGTAACAAACGCATTGCTTTGATTTCAGTCCACGGTGATCCGGCGATTGAAATTGGAAGAGAGGAAGCTGGAGGACAGAATGTATATGTCCGTCAAGTGGGTGAAGCACTATCCCAACTAGGATGGCAGGTTGATATGTTTAGCCGGAAAATAAGTGTTGAACAAGAAGATATTGTTCAACATAATTCCCGCTGTCGAACCATTCGGTTAACAGCAGGACCTGTGGAATTTGTACCACGAGATAACGGATTTAAATATTTGCCAGAATTTGTAGAACAGTTATTAAAATTTCAAAAAGAAAACGGATTTAAATATGAGTTGGTTCACACTAACTACTGGCTATCTAGCTGGGTAGGTTTGCAGTTAAAACAAATCCAAGGAAGTAAACAGGTTCATACATATCATTCTTTAGGTATCGTCAAATACAACACCATAGAAAATATTCCTTTGGTTGCTAGTCAACGTTTAGCTGTAGAAAAAGAAGTTTTAGAAACAGCAGAAAAAATTGTGGCTACAAGTCCACAGGAAAAACAACACATGAAAACATTGGTTTCTCAACAAGGAAATATTGATATTATTCCTTGTGGTACAGATATTCGCCGCTTTGGTTCTGTGGATCGAGAAACTGCGAGAGCTAAATTAGAAATTGAGCCAGATGCTAAGGTGGTGTTATATGTGGGACGTTTTGATCCACGGAAAGGTATTGAAACTTTGGTGCGTGCGGTGCGGGAGTCGCAGTTTTTTGGTGATAAAAACCTGAAGTTAATTATTGGTGGGGGAAGTACACCAGGTAATAGCGATGGTAGAGAACGCGATCGCATTGAGGGAATAGTTAACGAGTTGGGGATGGGTGAGTGTACCGTTTTCCCTGGGTTGTTGAAACAAGAAATATTGCCAACTTATTACGCTGCGGCTGATGTGTGCGTGATTCCTAGCCATTATGAACCTTTTGGACTGGTGGCAGTGGAAGCTATGGCCTGTGGTACACCGGTGATCGCTAGTGATGTGGGTGGACTTCAGTTTAGTGTGGTGAATGAAAATACTGGTTTGTTAGTACCACCTCAAGATGTAGCAGCGTTTAGTAATGCTATTGATAGAATTTTAGGTAATTCTGAATGGCGTGCAGAGTTAGGTAAGTCGGGTAAGAGACGAGTAATGAGTAAGTTTAGTTGGGATGGTGTGGCGAGTCAGTTGGATTCGCTTTATACTGAACTGTTGCAATCTGTGAAAGAAAAAGAGCCAGCGTTGGTTGCTGGTTGATAATCTTTTTGACGGGTAAAGGACAAGTTTTTGATATCCCCTGGGTTTTTAGGGGATATTTTTTTGTTTCTCACGCAGAGACGCAGAGTACGCAGAGGAGGGAAAGGAAGAGAAAAACAATAAATTTGCTAAAGTTTAGGTATACTAAAAACGGATGATTGCTAGACTTTTGCCCAGGCAAAAATGTTTGTATAGCAATACTCTTAGCGATTTAAATAGTAAGGCTGTAACCCGTTTTTAGTATAAAAACCCAAGTTGCGGGTAATAAAATGCTCTCTTTTAGATAGAGATTTAACTGGAAAGAAAGTCATCAAAAATTGACTTTTGCAATGCAGAAGCAACTGTCAGTAATAATAAAATTATAAGTATGAATTAAAACTGATTAGATAAATGCTTCTTGAAGAGTGAAGGCAAAAATAAATGCCTGAACTTTAAGTAAAAACCCTTGATAGGTGACGGCATGAATGGATTTGGGAAAATCACTTGTAATCGAACTAAATACGGTTTCAATATAATGACGAGTGTGTTGTTTTATATATTGAATCCAAGGAGGATCTTGACGAGTGGATTTCTTTTTCCGCATCACTCATGACTCTACGACTATCTTCATCATGTCCAATCGCTTTCAACAAGTCATCCGTGATAGCATAGATGGCAATTATTTCATTTAACGGTGTTGCTGATTTTGGGGATGAAAACAATATTGCATATATTCAAACCCCTTGTAGAGACGTTCCATGGAACGTCTCTACACACAAAAAACATCCCGCATTTATGCAATGCCCATTTAACATACACCCCTCCTTTTTTTCTGACTGGAGGGGATTTTATTACTTTATTCACCCACTGCCTTCACAAAGTACAGCCTTAGCGATCGCTCTTCCTCATAACTAGCAACTTGGGTTATTACTTTATTGACCCATTTATTTCCCAAACTTCACCCTAGCGATCGCTCTTCCTCATAACTAGCAACTTGGGTTAGTACCATTACCAGTGAGCGATAATTGTTGTAAATTCATACCTGGTACTATCAGCGATTCATAGTAATAGGAAGGAACTAATTTATCAGCAATTAATTTCGTATCTTCCAAGTCATAAATTAGGTATGTTCTGATTTTTTCCCATCCTTGAGAACCTGCACCTTCACCCCAACAATGTTGAATTTCTTGGAGAGTTAAAACTAATCTAGCAGATTCTCGCAATCCCATTTCTATGACTGCACTTTTGAGGGAATGTTGATATAATGCCTTATTGACAAAATCCCATCTCCGCCAGCAATGAGGGGGCTATAATGTACCTCATAACCAAGGAATCCGCTGTATTAATAAAAATCATCAAAATACCTTTATTGATCCAGATTGTGGGATGTTTATTTAAATATAAATCTTGACTTATTGCGCTATTTGATCATAGTTTATTACATATTCGATTACATCATTTCCCTAAAAGGATTAACCCCGAAAAATGTCTTACAAGTTACTATTTGTCTGCCTTGGTAATATTTGTCGATCGCCTTCGGCAGAAAATATCATGAATCATCTGATTGATCAAGCTGATCTGAACAATAAAATTTACTGTGATTCTGCTGGTACTTCTAGTTATCACATTGGTAGTCCACCTGACCGCCGCATGAATGCTGCTGCATCTGCTAAGTTAGGAATTAAACTACTTGGGCAAGCTCGTCAGTTTCAAAAATCAGACTTTCAAGAGTTTGATTTAATTTTGGCGATGGATAAGGATAACTATCAAGATATTCTCGCTGTTGACCGTTCTGGAGAATATCACCATAAAGTCCGTTTGATGTGTGATTTTTGCTCTCAACACGATCTCAAGGAAGTTCCCGACCCCTATTATGGCGGAACAGAAGGATTTAATCAGGTGATAGACCTCCTTATAGATGCTTGTTCAGGTCTGCTAGAATATGTGATCAGGGACTGGTGAGTGGTGACTGGTGACTGGTGACTGGTAAAAATCTTTTCTTCCCCTGCCTCCTGCCTCCTGAACTACTCTACAAGACCATGCTTGATGGCAAACCGCACCAGTTCTGCGCGATTACTGGTTAAAGTTTTTCTCAATAAACTGCTGACGTATTTTTCAACTGTGCGCGGACTGAGGTGTAGTTGATTACCCATTTCGGCGTTAGACAACCCGTGAGTCAATAGTTCTAAGACTTCCTGCTCTCTTGTAGTTAATGATAATAGCAACTGAGAATTGACAATTGGTGTTGATAAATGATTTTGTCCGTGTATTGATTTTATCAGGTTAGACCCATCTAAACATTCTTGATAAGAGAAGCGGTATTCTGATTGAATAATTTGCGATCGCTCTAGTAAATTACGAATAGCTGCGGCTAACTCTTCTAGTTCAAAAGGCTTAGGCAAGTATAAATCACATCCTGATTGATAACCAAGAATTCTTTCTTGGGTTTTGGTTCGGGCTGTTAACAAAATTACAGGTAACAACCTAAACTCAGCTTGTTGACGCACCCGACGCACCAGTTCATAGCCGTTCATCCTTGGCATGACAATATCTGTCACCATCAAATCAGGATGGTTCTTTTCCACCATAGACAAAGCCTCTTGACCGTCATCAGCCATGATCACCGAATAGCCGGACAGTTCAAGATAATCACTGATAGACAGACGAGTGCCGAGGTCGTCATCCACTACAAGGATCTTCAAGGGCATGGACAGTACACCCCTAGCATTTTTCTTACTCAATATTTTGCTATTATATGCTTAGGAAGTGTTCATAAAATTTAATGTTATTTTAAATTTTAATAATGTTATAATAATAGGCTGAATTAAATAGAAAATATAATGTAAAATTCAATTAGTCGAAATTCATTATTCAAATTACAAATGTTTTAAACAACGAAGTAAAACGACTAAGCAATATTTAACATAAAGCAGATTTTCAATGAGTGACAAAAACGAAGGTTATAAAGTAATTAGCGACAATCGCCAAGCTCGTTATTTGTATGAAATCCTAGAAACCTACGAAGCGGGAATACAGCTGGCAGGTACGGAGGTCAAATCAATACGTGCTGGTAAAGCAAATCTCCAGGATGGCTATGCGTTGATTCGCAATGGTGAAGCATGGCTAATAAATGTACATATTTCTCCCTATACCTCTAGTGGACAATATTTTAATCATGAACCGCGTCGGACTCGTAAATTACTGCTGCATCGGCAAGAACTCCGCAAGCTAATTGGTAAAGTAGAACAGCAGGGTTTAACCTTAGTGCCGTTGAAAATGTATCTGAAACGCGGCTGGGTAAAAGTCAGCATCGGTTTATGTAAAGGGAAGAAAATTCACGACAAGCGGGAAAGCCTCAAACGCCGTCAAGATCAGCGTGATATTCAACGAGCAATGAAAAATTATTAGCTAAATATACCCTGAGCCTGATTTACAGCCAACTCTAGATTATAGCCGCAGATTGATTTGGCAAATCGGAGGAATAGATACATTGGTGAATATCCGAGTCGGTATAAGGCACTTTCACCATGAAACGTAATTTCACCAAAACCATTGGCGCTGGAGTTCTGACGCTGACAATGGGAATTGTACTCTTAAATTTACCCGCACAAGCCCAAGTGACTCAACCTAGAACAGACATTGTACCAGACAGGACTGTTTATTATGATCGTAACGATGTTGATTGGGGTTGGCTGGGATTAATTGGCCTGTTGGGTTTAGCTGGTTTAGCCGGTAAAAAGCGTGGAGAAGAACCAACTCGTTATCGTGATCCTAATGCACCAGGAGCTACCAGTTACAGAGACTAACATCAACATCAATTTTAGATTTTGGATTTTAGATTTTGGATTTTAAATTTTAGATTTTAGATTTTAGATTTTGGATTATGAGTAAGTGTTTCATAAGCAAAACATCTAAAATCCAAAATTGTTAGCTTAGGCTGTCGGTTCTGGGTGGACTTGATTTATTTGAGGAGTTAAAGGAGTCCAATAGCTGGCGACTAAAGCAGCCATTAACCACCAAACGGTATTAACTTCAGGACGATACCAGACAGTATCTACTGTGCCATGAGCGAGCATACCAAGCAAAGTTGCGATCGCCCCAATTAACCAAAATCCATCTTTACTTCTCAAGTTTAGGAAACGGTGCATTTGCATAAATGCCGTATTCAAGATGACAATTATTAACCACAGAAAACAAGCTAAACCCAAAAAACCTGTTTCTACAGCCGTCTCCAGGAAAATTGAATAGGCACTCAAAGCAGTATAACGGGGACGTTGGTAAAGAGGATAAACTTTATTGAAAGAATTGTGACCAGGACCGATACCAATAATGGGGCGATCGCGGATCATCTCAAAAACAGCATCCCAGACATTGCGGCGAAAATTATTACTACTATCTTGACGATCTGCAAAAATACTAAAAACTCGCAACCGTACAGGTTCAACAAAAATCACCGCCAACACCAATACCCCAATCAAACCCCCTACAATAATTGGCAATGACCAAGTGCGCCAAAAAGGTGGCATTGCCACACTCCACCAATAAACCAACAATGCCATTGCAGCCAAAAGCCCCACCACCAAACCAATCCAGCCCCCACGACTAAAAGTAAGAACCAAACAGGCTGTATTAACAACAAACATTGTTAGTGCTAAAGCTTTCCTAATCCAACCTTGCCAAGCAAAAATAGCCACCAAACTTAAAACAACTGCTGGTAGTAAATAACCAGCTAATAAATTAGGATTACCTAAATAACTGTAAACCCTGGTAGTTTTAGCCAAACTGGATTCTGGATCAACCCAAGTAGCCAATGCTTTAGCGCCAAAAAACCATTGCCGAATTCCATATACACTGACAATCAGAGATATATGTAAGTAAAGAGTAATCAACCAAGACCGCAAACGGGAAATTCTGAGAACTCTAGCGCATAGAACAAAAAGCAATAAATAGAGTGTTAACGTTACCAAATCACTCAACGCGGCCTTTTTCACTGGTGATAAAGCTGTAGCTGCCACAGCAATAAACCAATAGAGCAAAACTAGCAGATGAATTGGCGTGACCGAAGCGGCATTTGTCAGACTTGTATCATCAGATAAAGTCAATAGCACCCATAACCCCACGCCAGCTACAAGCAGCAAACCGATTAGGGTACTAGAAACAAAAGGTGCAAAAGCATAGATAAGACTAAGTAGAGCAGCCGCTATCGGATCTCCCCACTGCATTAAAATACTGGTTTGTCGCCAAGGACGTAAAATCCCCACCATCAACCGATGCAGGTAACTGGTATCCAGATATTCTCTGAGCGGTACAGAGGATAAAGTCAATCTTTGCCAGACTAAATTCATAAACAAGGTTGTGATCAACTAGCACCTAATTGTAGAACTTAGCCTTGATCTTAATCCGGTAATTGGTAATTGGTGATTGGTGATTGGTGATTGGTAATTGGTAATTGGTAATTCAATGAAAGGATTTTGGATGAAAGGATTTTGGATTGTTTTTGTCAATTCCAATCTAAAATCTAAAATCTAAAATCTAAAATTTTCTTCCCCAGTTGCCAGTCCCCAGTCCCCAGTCACTATTTAGCGGAATTAGCCGTTGGCAGTGGCAAAGAAATTACATAGCGATATCCTGATTCTGGAGAACCTTGGATGGAAATTTGGCCGCCATGTAGTTCTGCCATCTGACAGCTGAGTAACAAACCCAGTTTTTCACGAGACAGATTCACAGAAGTATTACCTAAATCCTTATCTGATCTATCAACCAAGATTCCTAATTGCTGCTCAATCAAATTGGCTGACTTTTCCCAATTTCCTGGGGCATTATTCTTATTTTCTAAATCAGAATCATACTTTTCAGACTTACCCAAGATTTCTGATATGGACAAAGAATCAAGACGTAAATAAGAGTCAATTTCACCGTTTCCATCTCCTACTCCTAACCAGGGATGGGAAACCCAAATAGTAATACAGAGCGTATTTTCTTTATAAGAAATATGAACACGAACAATACTACCCGTAGTAGAAAGTTGAATAATGCTAAACAACAGGTTATACAAAATTTGTCGCACCTTATCTTTATCTAAAGGCCAAATGCGATTGTGTCCTGGTTCTATAGACAAGCGAATTTCTTGATTCCGACGGACAGCCACTTCTGATAGAGTGTTGATAGCTTGTTGACACAGCATTTCAATATCTACAGGAGCTAAGTTCAGCACATTAGAATTATCACTTAATGTTCCTAGTTCGGTAATTTCATTGACTAAAGACAATAAGTAGCGTCCACTGTGTTGGATAATCTCTAGATATTCTCGCTGCTTTGTTGTTAAAGGCCCATAAATTTCACGTGCCAGAACACCAGCCATCCCCAGTACGGATGTTAAGGGTGTACGCAATTCTTGAGTTAGTTGGCCTAAGAGTTCTAGTTTCAGTTGCTGAGTAGAATTAGAAGTATTTTCTAGAATGGGTGGTGCGATTTCCCAGTCAATTGACTGTTCTTCTGGGAATGGCAAGCTAGGAATACTTGTATTGGGAATACTTGTACTGGGAATACTTGTAATAGTGCTTTTTTGGAATTGACCTTGCAACAATCGGTTGCGTTCAAATTCACTCATGCACCAACGAGCAATGATTTGCAAAAACTCAATTTCTCGATCTGTGAAATTGCGTGGCTGACGATTCATGACTGCCAATGCACCCAAGCAGTATCCTGAAGCATCAATTAATGGCGCTCCCAAGTAGGAACGGATGCCATATTTTTGGACTAACTTACTGGTAGATATTGGTGTATTTATTGCTGCTTTTGTATCATTAATAACTAATGTTTGAGAATTTTCTACCACCTGAGAGCAAAAAGAATCCCGTCGTAATAATTGACGTTTTTGTGCTAGATCATTCATGAGACCTAATCTTGATAAACCCACTGATGATTTGAACCAGTGAACTTCTTGGTCCATAAATCCCAAAATAGAAATTTCTGCTGCCAAAAAGTGAGCAGCTGTTTGAGTAGCTTCTTCAAATACCGGAATTGTTTCTGGTTGCCGTAAACCCAAGTCTAACAATACTCTGATGCGTTGTTCTTCTTTTGTGTCTAAACCATTCCAACCATCATTGGGGGCAAATAGTTTGTTTTCAGGCTCTATCATTGCTACTGCTACCTTGATACTTGCTACATACTGTAAGTTGTGTAACCGCTGGGATGAGCTTGTCCTAAGTTGACAATTTACTAGACAAACCTATATAAGTACATACAAAACTACAAGTATTTGACGTATACATGGAATAAGTTGACTAAAAAATTAGGCAAAATGTGTCAGAATTAAATAATATAGTATAGTGTTGACATCAGCAAATGCTTTTATCCATCAA